>CAMBOD010000221.1 GCA_945868985.1 Prosthecobacter debontii
AAGCAGAATCCGGTGAAGCCTGCGCCGCCGATTGCGCCGAGCTCAGTGGCCGTAAAGCCGAACTCGGTGCCCCAGTTGTCAAAGATGCCGCCGCGGATTGCGAAGCCGACGCCGGCTGCGAGGATTGCCATGAACCCGGCCCAGAGGAGCCGACTGGCGTTTGGTGTGATGCCTTCAGTTTTTGCTGACATGTGTGTAGTTGTTTTTTTTGGTTGGTAGGGTTTGCCCGAGGAGAAAATTGCAGCGCGCGTCAGGCTGGTGAGCCTGCGACGATGTGTGAAATCTGAAAATATTTGGACATTAGAAAAGCAATGGGCGGAGCTTGCTAAAAGCGCGCGGAGTGAAGCGAGGCGGTGCGTGGGGCGTCAACGTTTTTGTCACCCTAAATAAATGAAAACGGCACTACGCGCTTGGCTGCGCACTATTCACCCAGCGCGGTTTTCTGCGCCGCGAGCAGTTCGCCGATACCGGAGCGCGCGAGTGCGAGCATGGCGGCGAGTTCTTCATCGGTGAAGGTGCTTTCTTCGCCGCTGCCCTGCACTTCTACGAAGGAACCGGCGGCGGTCATGACGACGTTCATGTCCACGGCGGCGTCTTTGTCTTCGATGTAATCGAGGTCGAGCACGGGCGCGCCGTTGACGACTCCTACGCTCACTGCGGCCACGAGCTGGCGGATGGGGTTCTTTTTAATGAGCCCAGCCGACATGAGCTGACGGCACGCGAGCGCCGCTGCCACGCACGCGCCGGTGATGCTCGCGGTGCGTGTGCCGCCGTCCGCAGCGAGCACGTCGCAATCAATCCACATTGTGCGCGAACCGAGTTTGTCGAGGTCAATGGCGGCGCGCAGCGACCGACCGATGAGGCGCTGGATTTCCGAAGAGCGACCGTCGAGTTTGCCGCGCGTGATGTCGCGCTGTTTCCGCTGTCCGGTGGAGTAGGGGAGCATGGAATACTCAGCTGTCACCCAGCCGCCGGGGACTTGCTGTTCTTTCATCCAGCGCGGCACGGCTTCCTCGACCATCGCTGAGCAAATCACACGCGTATTGCCCGCCGCGACGAGGACGGAGCCGGTGGCATTGGGGGCAAAGCCGGGGGTGAAAGAGAGAGGTCGGAGTTGGTTGGGCGCGCGGCCATCGTGTCGGGTCATGGGCTCACGCTGATTTGGCAGGCGCGCGAGTGCAAGGATGGAAGGTGGCGAGTTGTGATTTTGAGGAAAATTTACAGCCCTCCGAACCTGTTGGACGGGTAATTCACGCTTTTGTCACAAAACGAAACTAGACATTTTTTATAACTCAGGCATTTTGGCGGCGTTCTGGGGGGAACACCGGGGTTGCTGGCCGTTCGGCCAGTGGCCCCGGACTTTTTTTTGCCCTGATGTTTTCCATAGGTGGCATCCTCCCTGAATTACGTGAAAATACGTGTGTCTAGCTACGCGAAGTCCGTGCTCAGCCATTCCCGTCCTCGACGAGATGCATCCACACCGCTAGCGAATGGGCATGACCCTCGCCGCCCGCTACCGCCTCGCCATGGCGCTCATCGTCCTCACGCTTGTGCTGCTGTGGCCGGGGCTCACGCAAAACGCACTCACCATTCGCGGCGTGCTCGATGTCGAAAGTATCGGAGCCACCGTGGACAGCATCGCCGGTGCACAAATCCCGCCCGAGCGCCTCGCCTACCTCCGCACGTTCCTCAATCAAAACACTCTCGCTAAATTCGACGACAAAGAACTCAGCGATTTCATCGGACGGCTCGCAGGCGGCATCGTGCGCGGAAAACTCGAAGGCGCACGCGACCAACTCGCGGCGACGACGGTGTATGAGCAAAAACAGACCATCCTCGTCACCATCCGCTACCTCTTCGAGCATGGCGGATACTGGGCCGCCACGCTTTTGTTCCTGTTCAGCGTGTGCGTTCCATTTGGAAAAGTTGCGCTCTTTTTCTACGCACTTCATGCCCAAGCAGAGCGTAGGGAGAAGGCGCTCGACTTCATCAACTTCATCGGCAAATGGAGCATGGCAGACGTGTTCGTTGTCGCGATCTACACCGCATATCTTGGCGCGAAAAACAGCGTTGGTGTCGGCCAGCCCATCCACTTCGAGACGGAATACGGCCCCGGCTTCTATTGGTTTTCCGGCTACTGCATCGTCTCCCTCGCCGCCCAGCAAGCGGCCCTCGCCCTCATGCGTGAGCGGAAGTAAGAGCGCTGGCTCCGCTTACTTTTTCTTAATCGCTTCAAACACCGTCTTCGCGATTAGGCCGGCACCCTCGTCGTTGGGATGCACGCGGTCGGGGAAGAGCTGGGGCTTTCCGTCCAGCGCGGCGTAGGTGTCTATGATGGCCGTGCCTTTTTCCATGGCCACTTGCTTGATGAGAGGGATGATTTCGCCCTTCACCGTTTCGTTGTTAATGCCCCAGTTGCCCTGCGCGATGACGGGCACCGGGTAGCAGAGGTAAATCTTGGCTTTAAAATTCGCTTTCCGAAAAGCGTCCACCAGAGATTTGGCGGATTCGGAAAAACCTCCTTTTTTCGACCAGTTCTGCGGCTTACTGTCGTTGGTGCCGAGTTTGATGACGACGATGTCAGGCGCAAAGGCGAGGGCGTTGTTGAAAGCCGCCTGCTTTTTGTAAGGGAGGTCGCCGTTGTCGAGCATGGTGCTGCCGCTCACGCCGAAGTTTTTCACGTCGTAATTCGCGCCGAGCATGACGCCGAGTTGCGTCGGGTATTTTTTGTTGGGGTCGCGCACACCTGCTCCCTCGGTGATACTGTTGCCCACGCAGGCGACTTTGATTTTCGGTAGCCCATCGGCAAATGCGAAGCTGCTGGTGGCAAGGATCAGTGCGGCGAGGAAGATGCGGCGGTTCATGGTGGTGAGTTTGATTGAAAGGAATCGCGATGCTGGCGGGTTTGCCTTTTCCGTCAAGTGCGACGGAGAGAGGTGTGCGGTTGTTCCTGCCAATGTCTTGAAATGCTCCCCGTCGTTCTGATTTTCAACTTTTCTGCCTGTTTGAGGTGCTTCGGCCAGTGTGGCGGGATTTACCATATCTTGTGGTTGAAAATTATCACCGACCACACGGAATAGTGCTTGCACGGTTTGCGAGCGGATTTCATTCTCCGCCGACTTTCCGAAAAAACCACCCATTTCACCATGTATCTCAAGAGCCTCGAAATCTTCGGTTTCAAATCATTCGCACCAAAGACCACACTCAATTTCGACCGCGGCGTGACTTGCGTCGTCGGGCCGAATGGCTGCGGCAAATCCAACGTCCTCGACAGCATCCGCTGGGTGCTCGGCGAGCAGTCCGCGAAGGCGCTGCGCGGCGGCGAAATGACGGACGTTATTTTCTCCGGCACGGACTCGCGGCCCGCGCTCGGCATGGCGGAAGTCTCGATGACGTTTAGCGAGTGCGAGGAGCAGCTCGGGCTGGACTGGCATGAGGTGAAAATCACGCGCCGTGTGTTCCGAGAGGGCGGTAGCGAGTATTTGCTGAATGGCACGCCGTGCCGTTTGAAGGATATCCATTCGCTGTTCATGGACACGGGCATCGGTCGCTCGGCCTACTCGATCATGGAGCAGGGCAAGATCGATCAGATTTTGTCGAGCCGTCCCGAGGACAGGCGCGCGATTTTCGAGGAAGCGGCGGGGATTACGAAATACAAATTCCAGCGCAAGGAAGCGCTCCGCAAACTGGAGGCGACCGAGGCGAATTTGCTGCGCCTTGCCGACATCATCAAGGAAGTGAAGCGCCAGATCGGCAGCGTGCAGCGGCAGGCGGCGAAAGCGAAACGCTATCAGGGAATGCTGGAGGACCTCCGCACGCTGGAGACCCACCACGCGAAGCGCCAGTGGGATGAATTGGAAAGCTCGCGCGCCTCGAATGCCGAGGAACTCGAAGCGCTCTCCGTGCGCCAATACGAACTCGAAGTGCAAGTCTCCGCCGAAGAGGAACAGGCCCACGCCCAGCGTGCGGCGGTGGATGAAATGGAAGCGCGTCTCGCTGCGGCACGGCAGACTGTGCAGGACTTGCGGCAGCGCGTCGCCAATCACGAAAGCCGTCTTTCTTTCAACGCCGAGCGCACCACTGAATTTGAATCCCTTCAGGAGCGTTACCGTGCGGACATCGCCGGTGCGCAGGAGAAATTTCAGAACGCAGAAACACAACTGCGCGACACCGACAGCGAACTCGTCCAGATCACCGAACTTCTCGCCAGCGAACTCCGCCGCATGGAAGAAGTGCAGGCGCGCGCCGCTGGATTCACCGCGCAGCGTCAGGAAGCGGATGCACGCATCAGCGCACTGAACAACGACGCCGCGCGTTTGGAGAGCAAAGTCGGCAGCCTGCGAGCGCAGATGTCCACCACGCTCCAGCAACGCGAAGCCGCAGAGGCCCGCCTCGCCGCTCTGGCAGGTGAAATCAACCAACTGGAATTCGCATTTGCCCGCGCAAACGAACAACTCGCCACCGCGCAAAACGATCTCAACCGCGCAATCCTCGACCTCGAAGAACGCACCGTCGCACTCACCTCCGCAGAGGTCGCGCTGCGGGAAACACAAACGCGCGTCGTGGAAATTGATCGCGAACAGCGGGAAGTGCAGCGCACGCTCGCGGAGCGGAATTCACGCCTCGACGTGCTGCTGCAACTCAACGCAGGCGGCGAAGGTCTCAGCGAAGGCACCCAGGCCGTTCTTCGCGGGCTCGACAACGCAGACTTTTTCAAACCCGCCATCCATGGAGCGCTCGCGCAATTCATCGAAGTGCCCGCCGAATATGTCGCCGCAGTCGAGGCGACACTCGGCGCGAATTTGCAGGCCATCGTCATGAAGGACACGATGGTCGCCGAGTCCGTCGTGAAAACGCTCACCGCGCAGAAACTCGGCAAAGCGTCCCTCGCATTGCGCGAACTGGAAACCGTCTTCGAGCACGTCAGCAACGAAGCCATGAAGCTGCCCGAGGGCGCGATTGACTGGCTCATCCGCAAAATCAAACCGCAGCCCG
>CAMBOD010000222.1 GCA_945868985.1 Prosthecobacter debontii
GTCATCTCCCATGCGCTTGGTTCGCCTTTGGTCTTTGCGCCGTATTCGCTGAGCAGTTCGCCAAGTTGCAACCAGCGGGCAACAGGACTCTCAGTGATGGAGGTGCGGAGCAGTTGGTCATGCATTCGCTTTGAGGCTGCGTCTTCGATGTTCTGCTTTTGCATCGGGCCTCCGCGTTCGTGTTCTCTTTTGATCTGCTCGTCGAGGCGGTCGGCGGCGGCTTCGTCCAGTTGGAGTTGTTTGGTGAATTCGATGACTTGCGGCAGGAGTTGTTTCGCATCGGTGCCCGCCGAATGCTGGAGCGAAAGCGCGACCCATTGCAGATGGAGTCTGGCTGCGTTTCCGCTCAACTTGCTGCCCAGCGCATCCCCTTCCCCTTCCTTCCAATTGTGCATCGCAGTGCCTGCGTTCTTCGCGCCTTCAAACTGCACTGCTTTCACAGCATCCTTCCATAGCGCCACAGCTTTTTCGGCGCTTTGAGCTGCAGCGGAAATTTGCGAAAGGGCCTGACTGCGCCGGGTCTTGATTCCCGTCATGTTGATTTCGCGAATTTGTTTGAGCGATTGTAAAAGTTGGGCCGCGTCCACGGGTGGCGCGTCTCCGGTTTGCGCGAGGGCGTGCGATGCAAATGTGGCGAATGTGGCGAGGAGAATGGTTCGTTTCATATCGGGAGTGCGGGCGTTTTGACTAAACGGAATCCCGTTTTATTCACAGAATTACTTACCAACTCACGGGATATTCATCACGCGCTGCCACACGCGGTCTTGCACGCGGAACATTTTCTTTTTCGCTGACGCGCTTGTGTCGTCGAAGCCATTGAGATGAAGCAGGCCGTGGATGATGTAGAGAGCGAGTTCGTGTTCGACGCTGTGGCGGTGTTCCTTCGCGCAGACGAGCGCGGTTTCGGCACTCACCACGATTTCGCCGTGATCGAAAGTGATTACGTCCGTCGCGCCGGGGATGGCCATGAATTCCACGTGAACTCGTGCAATCGTCGCGTCGCTCACGACGGCGACATCCACTAGCGGGAGTTTTTGCAGTGAAAATTTTCCATCACCCGAGTGGAGGACGCATTCGGCGAGCGCTGCATCCGCCGCGCGGCGCAGCCATGCGAGGTCGAAGCGCACTTTGCGCTGCTTGTTCATCACGGAAATCTCCATCGCCCCGACTCCACGCCAACGCGGGCATCAATGCGAGCGCGTTTTCACGCTAGATTGCTGACACGCTTGCCGCAGAGCATTTCGCCCGATACACGGGGCGGACTATGAAAAAGCTGCTCTCTCTTTCCGCCATCTGCGGGCTTACTTTCGCGGCGCGCGTGCTCGCTGCTGATTCCGCCACCGATCCCGCGAACGCGGGGCCGGATTTTGCGGTGCAGGGCGAATATGTGGGTGAAAACTGCGCAGCGCAGGTCATCGCGCTCGGCGATGGAAAGTTTCACATCGTCGGCTGGAAACCCGCTCTGCCCGGTGCGGCAGCGGATTTTGAAAAGAAGGCCGATGTGAATGCGGCGCGCGAGGGCGACAAGGTGGTCTTTAATAACAACGGCTGGAAAGGCGACATCACGAATGGCGAAATTCATGGTGTGAACGAGGACGGCAAACCGTGGACGCTGAAAAAAACGGAGCGCAAATCCCCCACCCTCGGTGCAAAGCCGCCAGCGGGTGCCGTGGTTCTTTTCGACGGAACCAATGCGGACGCATGGAACAACGGCAAGCTCGACAAGGAAAACAACCTCATCTGCGGTGTGCTGAGCAAACAGGAGTTTGGCGACGGGACGCTGCATATCGAGTTTCGCACGCCGTTCATGCCATCCGCGCGCGGTCAGGGGCGCGGCAACAGCGGCATCTACGTGCAGGATCGCTACGAGTGTCAGGTGCTCGATTCCTTCGGACTGAAAGGCGAGAACAACGAGACGGGCGGCATTTATTCCAAGAGCAAGCCGAAGCTCAATGCGTGTTTCCCGCCGCTGAGTTGGCAGACTTACGACATTGAATTTGAAGCGCCGAAGTGGGGCGCCGACGGCAAGAAAACAAAGAACGCGGTGTTGACGGTGCGACTCAACGGCATCCTCGTGCAGGATAAAGTGGAGGTGAATGGCAACACCACCGCATCCGGACGCAGAGAGGGCCCGGGGCCGGGGCCGATTCAACTTCAGAATCACGGAACGCCGGTCGTTTACCGGAACATTTGGATCGCAGAGAAAAAATAACCATGAGGAGCATGACAGGCTACGGACGCGGCCAAAGCGTCTTTCAAGGAGCGAAGTTCACGGTGGAATTGAATTCCGTGAACCGAAAGCAGAGCGATGTGGTCATCAACATCCCGCGCGAGCTTGCTGAGCTGGAGCCGCGAGTGCGCGACGCCATCAACGCCGAGGTGACACGCGGTCGCCTCACGGTGGTGATCGCTTTTCACGCGGGAGCGACGACGCAGAGCCTCGCGCTCGATAGCAAACTGGCTCGCACCTATCATCGTGCGATGCTCGATTTGAAAAACGAACTCGGCGTGGGCGGTGAAATCACCATCGAGACAATCCTCCGCGCTCCCGGCGTGCTGAAGGCTCCCGAGGAGCAACTTTCCGTAGATTCCGCATGGCCGCACGTGGAGGCCGCACTCGGCGAGGCGCTCGCGGATTTACTCAAAATGCGCGAACATGAAGGCGCGCATCTCGCAAAAGACCTCGGCAAGCGGCTGAAAATTGTGCGCGATGCTGCGAAAAAAGTGCGCAAACTCCAGCCGGGAGTCTTGAAGCGATACCGGCAAAATTTGCAGGAGCGCATTCATCGGGCAGGGCTTGAACTTTCGCTCGATGACGAGCGCCTCGTGAAGGAAGTCGTCGTCTTCGCCGACAAAAGCGACATCTCCGAGGAACTCACGCGACTGGACAGCCACTTCGAGCAATTCGCAATTCACCTCGGTAAAAACGAGCCAGTGGGACGAACGCTGGAATTCATGTGTCAGGAAATCGGTCGTGAATTCAACACTCTCGGCTCCAAGGCCAATGACGTGGAAATTTCGCAGCTTGTCGTGACATGCAAAGCCGAGATGGAAAAAATCCGGGAACAAATCCAAAACATCGAGTGAGCACGCGCCATGGCATCGTCTTCGTGATTTCCGCGCCCTCCGGCGGCGGAAAAAGCACGCTGCTCCGAATGCTCGGTGATGAACCGGACTTCGTTTACTCGGTGAGTTGCACGACGCGCCAGCCGCGCGCGGGCGAGGTGGATGGGCGCGACTATCACTTTCTGAGCGTCGAAGAGTTTGAGCGTCGTGCCGCTGCGGACGAATTTCTCGAACATGCGCTCGTCCACGGGAATCGCTACGGCACATTGAAGCAGACAGTGCAGGAAAGTCTTTCAGCCGGACACGACGTGCTCATGGATGTGGATATTCAAGGAGCCGCCCAAATCCGCGCCAACGCCGACGCACGCATCAATGGAGCGCTCGTGGATATTTTCCTCATGCCGCCGAATATGGCCGAACTTGAACGCCGCCTGCGTCGCCGCAACACGGAAACAGCCGAACAACTCGCACTGCGTCTCTCCAATGCCGCCGGCGAAATGGCGCAATGGCGCTCCTACCGCTACGCGATCATCAGCGGCTCACCGGTGGATGACTTTGAAAACTTCCGCTCCATCATGCTCGCCGAGCGGATGCGCAGCGAGCGCATGAACCTCCCATTCTGATCCAAACATGAGCGCACCCGTCATCATCCTCGGCATCACCGGCAGCATCGCCGCCTACAAAGCCGCCGACATCGCCAGCAAACTCGTCAAGGCGGGCGCGGAAGTTCACGTCGTGATGACGGGACACGCCACAGATTTCGTCACGCCGCTCACGATGCAGACACTCTCGCGCAATCCCGTCGTTACTTCCGCACGCGATGCACAGACGAATTGGAAACCCGGCCACATCGAACTCGCAGACCGTGCGAATCTACTGCTCATCGCACCCGCCACCGCAAACGTGATCGCCGAACTCGCCCACGGCCTTGCAGCGCATCCGCTCGCGGAAATCGCACTCGCAACACTCGCACCGGTGCTCATCGCGCCAGCGATGAATGGCAAAATGTGGAAACACGCCGCCACACAGACAAATGTCGCGACGCTAAAATCGCGCGGCGTGGAATTTATCGGCCCCGATGAAGGCCAGCTCGCATGTGGATACGAGGGACTCGGTCGTCTCTCGGAAGTGGATGCAATCGTCGCGCGCGCACTCGCACTCGCACGCAAGTAGTCGCGCAATCGCGCGAATTTTTTCATCTGCGTGCAAAAATGTGCGCGCAATTTTTCGCAAATGCTTTTTGCGCGCGCAGAAAAAAACGCATTCACGCAAAATATTTTTGCGCATGAGAATTTTGCACCTCGAAAAATACGAACCACGCTACGCGCTTGTGCCAGTCAAGCTCCAGAGGCGATCTCTTATTCTGATTTTTTAGTTTTCATCGAAGCGATCACAATATCTTGTGCCTCTCACGTGCAAAAACTTGTTGACCAGTCTATCCATAGTGGATAGTCCCTGCGCCCCAGAGCAATGTCCTTCCGAAACTCTGCAAGCAACAAAGCCTCCCGAAAATTTCCGATTTCCGTTAACACGGACAGAAAGGGGGTGACGAACAATGGCCGCTAAGAAAAAAGCCGCAGCGAAGAAAGCTGCTCCTAAGAAAAAAGCTGCTCCTAAGAAAAAGGCAGCAGCGAAGAAAAAGAAATAAGGCTCACGCCAGTTTCTCAATTCATGGGAGGCGAATCTATGGTTCGCCTCCCATTTTATTTTCCACCATATATCGCGCTTCCAATCACTGCGCCGTAAACGCAGATTATCTCTGAAATGACCAACGAACTCAACATCGCCACCACATCTGCACGCGAAGCCGGCGTGCTTCTGCGCGAACATTTCGGCAAGCCACCAGAGGTGAACGAACTCCTCGCCCACGACATCAAGCTCGCCCTTGATGTCCAGACACAGGAACTCATCACCCGCAGA
>CAMBOD010000223.1 GCA_945868985.1 Prosthecobacter debontii
TGTTGAACGGTCTGTTAGTGCGTCTGCGTCGGCTGCGTCAGCCGAAGTATCTTTTGGGCGCACTGATCGGCTGCGCTTACTTCTATTTTTACTTCTACCGATTTCTTTTCCGTGGCGGTGCGCCGACAGGCATGCACGGACCTTCTCTCGTGCCTGATGTATTTTGGCCGGAAGTGGGCGCTGCGATTCTGCTCGTCACTACACTGATCCTTTCATGGGTGCTTCCAGCTTCGCGGGCGGCGGTTGGTTTCACGGAGGCCGAGATCGCTTTTCTTTTCTCTGCGCCAATTTCGCGGCGCACACTCATCATACACAAGCTGCTCAAGTCCCAATTCGCACTGCTGATCATTTCCGTGTTGTTCACGTTCATCACCGGGCGGTTTCGCGCTGGGAGCGAGGCTTGGCTTCGTATGGGCGGATGGTGGATTATTCTCAACACGCTCTCGATGCATCGCATCGGCGCATCGTTTGCGCTCCAGCGATTTCGCGAAAGAGGAATGGCGGACTGGAGCCGCCGCGCCGCTGCGTTGTTCGCGCTCGCCGCACTTGTTGTTTTGGCGGAAATGACGCGCCGCTCGCTGCCCGCGCTGCCGTCCGGTGGGCCGGACATTGCTGGCTTCTTCGCGCAACTCACGCACACCGGCCCGCTGCCCTACGTGCTTGCGCCGTTTAAATGGGTTGTCGCGCCGTATTTCGCACACAGCGCCCACACCTTCCTCGCCACGCTCGCGCCTGCGCTCGGAATCATGGCCCTGCATTTCCTGTGGGTCATCCGCGCCGATGTTTCCTTCGAGGAAGCCTCCATCGCTGCAGCACAAAAACGCGCCGCATTTCTCACCGCGCATCGCAAGGGCGAGATGCGCGTCATCGGCAAATCGGAAAAAGCGAAAACTCCGCTCTGGCGCTTGCGCCCGACCGGTTTTGCACCGCTCGCCTTCTTGTGGAAATCGCTCATCAAATTCGGCGGACGACGCACCTTCGGATTTTGGGCGGCCTTCTTCGCTATCCTCGGTGCGTGCGCGTGGTTCGTTCACCAAAGCAGCGGCCAGCAAATGCCCGGCCCGCTTGCCGTCACAGCGGCCATCGTCGGCATCGGCTGCTACATCACGGTGCTGCTCAGCCTCGTCATCGTCGGGCAAAACGCCACCGCACAACTCCGGCAGGGAATGGCCGCCATGGACTTGTTGAAAACCTACCCCATCCCCGGCTGGCAGCTCGCCCTCGGCGAATTGCTCGGCCCGCTCGTGCTCGGCACACTTTTGCAATGGGCCTCGCTCGGCATCGGCGCAGTGCTCGCCGCATCGCTCCTCGCAAAAATCCACGGCGCACAGCTCATCATCACACTCAGCGCATGTGCGCTCGGCGTCGTCCTGCCCGCGCTGAACGTCTCCATGTCCATCCTCCCCAGCGCCGCCGCGCTCTACTTTCCCGGATGGTTTCGCCCGCAGGAAGCCGCCGCCCCCGGCATCGAAAACACCGGCCTCCGCCTCATCGTAGGCATCAGCCAGTTTCTCGCGATTGCCGCCGCGCTTTTACCTGCGCTCTTCTTCGCGGGCTGCGCGTGGTTTGCCGTGGGAAAATGGGCACCGGACTTCCAATGGCAGGCCATCGCCACCATCGGCACAGCCGCCGTCGTCCTCGCTCTCGAAGTCGCCCTCGGCATCGCTTGGCTCGGCGACCTCTACGATCATTACGACGGTAGCAGCGAGTGACGCGCGGACTACTTTACTTCGTCGCCCTCGAAAGGGAGCTTGGTCGTTTTCACATCGAGTAGCGGGCCGAGTTCGTAGATGTTTGTGTAGCCGTAGGTCGCGAGCGCGATGTAGGTGGAGATGTTCAGCGAGGCAGGCGCGGCTTTCGATACGAGTGAGACAGGTGCGCCGAGGAAGTTGTTGTTGCAGTAGATGAGGACGCGCGTCGTCTTTTCCGGGATGACTTTTGCGAGCGATTCCACGGTGAAATCCGTGAAGGGCAGACTGACTGCGCCGCGAATGTGGCGGAGCTTAAATTTGTCCGCGCTGCGGGCGTCGAGGACGATAGTGCCCGGCTCGGCGGCCATCGCGGCGAACTGCTCCTCGGTGAGCCGCCGCTTCTCGCGCAACGGCTGCACCTCGCGGGCTATCTCAAGGTGTTTTTTGTAATCAATCAGCTCATTGCGGATTGGACGGGCAGGGGTGACTTTCTGCTGAATGAGATTTTCCTCTGCGTAGAGAGGCGCGAGCGCGGCGATGGTGAATAGGATTGGTAGTTTCATGGCGGTTGTATTTTGAGGGTGAGGGGGTTCGGTGGATTACTCGTAGATTTCATATACCTCTGTCCCGAGGGCGAAGGTGACGCTATTGCCGAGTGCGAGCCATTGGGCGGACTCGGGCTTTTCGGTGAGCAGTGTGAAGTAATCCTTCGACGCGAATTGGACTCGGTTGCGCTTGGCGTTTTGCTGCTCCTTGTTTTGAAGGGCGGTGTCGCTCCAGTTGCTCCCGTTTTGTGCGAAGGCCTTGCCGTTCACCCAGCGCGTCTGCTGATCCACGGACTGAAGGCGTTTTGCCACTTCGCCTGCGGTGCCGGAGAACTGTGGGCTATCTTTTCCGCCAGCGCCACCGCGTAGCGAAGATGCCGACTTTGTTGCAGCGTAGCCACCTGCTGCCGCTTCTGCGGGCGTGGCGTTGCTGGTAATCGCGGAGCCGAAATTTTCCGACCACGCTTTGTCCAGCGCGACGGCTGGAGCTTCCGCCTTTTTCAACGAATCATTGGAGCGTCCAGCGAGCGTGCCGTCGTAGCCGTCTTTCTTTGCCTTCAAGTCGCCAAGACTCTTGCTGTAGTAACTCTGCGCCTGGCGGTCGCGGTCGAGGAGTTGCAGTGAGCGCGAGGCGACGGGCACTCCGCGACGTGCTTCGTCCTCGACGATGAGGTAGCTCGTGTAGGGCGTGACGATGGCGTAGCGACGGGCGAGATCCACCACTTCGTCGCGCGTTTCCTTATTCTCTCCGCGCAGGCGGATTTCGTCGAGCAGCCAGCCCACGCGACGCAGCGCCCAGAGCTGCGCGATGAACTCATTGGCCGGTTCGCCGCCGGAAAATTTCACTTTCTGCGCCATGCGCCTCGGCACGCCGTTGAGAGTGCCTTCGAGAATCACGTCGCCCTCGCCTTCGCCGCTGTAACGGCCCGCGAGCACGAGCTGGTCGCCGCGAAACATGTCGGGCAGCGGATTGGGATAAAGCTTGGTCACTTTGATCCCGGCGGGGAACTCCAGTTTGAGGTTCGTGAGCAGCGGGTCTTTGATCTTTGTGAAGAAGCTGGAGACCTTCACTTCCAGGTCCTCCTCGGGCAGCACGTATTGCGATGCGGCCTTGGTGCGTTCGGTGATTTTGTCGAGCAGATGCGTGTTAATGTCCGTGCCTATGCCGAAGGAAAAAATGCGCGTCGTGCTCGCGTTGTCGCTTACCACTTTCGCGACGATGCGATCCTCGTCCGTCTCGCCGATGGTCGGCTTGCCGTCGGTGAAAAATACGACGACGAAAGGCCGGTCGTTCTTCGCCGGCTTGAGCTTGAGGGCACTTTGCAGCGCGTCGGCGATGGCCGTGCCGCCGATGGGCTTGAGGCCCTTGATGAAGTCGAGCGCCTTGTCGCGATTCGGGCGCGTGGCGTCGGTGAGTTTTTCAAAAAGCGGTTCGCTTTCCGTGGAGAAACGCACCAGCTCGATACGATCCGTGTCGTTCAAATTCTCCACACAGAAAGTCATAGCCTTCTTCGCCTGCTCCAGTTTTTTCCCGGCCATCGAGCCGCTCGTATCGAGCACGAACACCACATCCTTCGGGTTCGCGTCCTTCGTCTTCATCACGTCCGCGCCGGGCGAAGCGAGCAGCAGAAACCAGCCGTCCTCGTTCTCCTTTTTGTGTGTGAGAAGGCTGATGCCCACCTCCGTGTTCGCCGTGGAATAGAGCAGTTGAAAGTCCGTATCTGGCCGTGCGTTCGTGGCCTCCCACCCGATGACCGCGCGCTTCTCACCATCGCGTTTGATTTCCACCGCGTGCGATGGCGAATACAGCGCCTTGATGGGCGCATCTGCATTCACCGTGACCTTAATCGCCACGGTCTTCAGCGGCTGCGCGGAAAACTTTTCCGTGTTCAGCGGGTAGAGGTAGCCCGCGATGCCGCCGTCCACCTTCAGCAACTCGGTGTAAGTGAGCGTCACCTTTTTGCGCGAGTTCGGTTCGATGGGAAAGATACGCACCCGAAAAGCCGCGCGGCCCGTGTATTCGAGCAGTGCCGGATCGCGCTGTCGGCGCACGATGTCCTCATAAATCGCACGCGCCTTCGCCGCATCGAGCAACTCCGCCTCCACGTCCTTGTCGCCGATCTTCATCGTGAACTTATCGAGATGCGCACCCTTCGGAATCGGGAAAATATATTCCCCTTCGAGCACCGCATTGTTCGGGTTAAAAAACTCCTGCTCCACGTGCGTCGTCGCCTTCTGCCCCGCGATGTCCACATCCACTTTGTGAAAGACCACTTCGAGCGGCGCGAACGTGTAGTGCGGTCGCATCCAAGGCTGCGCTTGCGGCATCGGTGCGGGTGGGTTGTGGATGATGATGAGACCATCGGCGCGCGCTCCCGTGAGCAGTGCCAGCAACACGACAAGAGCGGAAAGAATTTTCGTTTTCATGCCGCGAAGATGCCACACGCCCGCGCCCGATGTGTCAGCAAGGTGTGCGGGAATTGTCAGAAGTTTGTCACACGCCGCCTCGCGCCTTGTCCGCCCCGCACGCTGCCTGCATCATAGCTCCATGAAAAAGCTCGCCGCCAAAACCAAGCCCGTTGCCTACCCGACGCTGCTCACCGGTATCGGTGCGTTGCTGGAGGAATCCCGCCGCGCAGTCGTCCGCGCCGCGAACTGCTTCATGACCGCGACGTATTGGGAAGTGGGGCGGCGCATCGTGGAATTTGAGCAAGGGGGG
>CAMBOD010000224.1 GCA_945868985.1 Prosthecobacter debontii
AGTGATCACCATCGGCGTCGAGGAACCGCTCGTCGCCTATGCACGCGGCATCGTCGAGGAACTCCGCGCACAGGGCGTCCGCGCCGTGGGCGATTACGGCACCGACCCGATGAAGGCGAAGATCGCCGACGCCGAGCAGCGCAAAGTCCACACCATGCTCGTCATCGGCGGCCGCGACCTCGAAGCCGGCAACGTCAGCCTCCGCCTCCACGGCAAAGGCAACATCGGCGCAAAACCCCGCAACGAAGCCATCGCAGACATCCTCACAGCGATCAAAGAACGCCGGGCTTAGAGCGTCGCGCACAATTTCGCTGCCAACATGCGGGGCTGCGTGTAGTTCCGTGGCTGTGTCTTCACCTTTCCGCCAACGCCTGCGTGCGCTGTTTAGCAGCGGCTACACGTGGCTTTTTCTCGCGGCAGCTTTTGCTGCGGGCGGTGTATCTCGCGCAGGCGCTTCGCAATAATGAACTGCTCACGTATCCCGTCGTGGATGCGCGTGTGTATGTGGACTGGGCTCACGATTTCCTGGCGGGCAAATGGCTGTGGCACGATGCGAAAACTTACACGCCGGGTGTGCCGCTGTGGCTGGCGGGATGGTTTGCTGTGTTGGGCGAAAGACCGGTGCTGCACTTTGCGGGATTCCTTTTTCTCGGCGCGATTCAGGCCGTGGTGCTGGGGAAGACGGCGGAGTTACTGTGGCAGCGTCGTGCAGGACTAGCAACGGGCTGGCTCGCGGCGCTGTATTGGCCGCTGATTATTTTTGAGGCGAGCTACTACGCGGAACCGCTGGCAATTTTCAGCTTCACACTCACGATGTATTTGCTCGTGCGGTGGAGCACGAGGGGCGGCGGCTGGCGGCTGCTTGCATGGGCGGGGTTTTGCCTCGGCTGGACGATCCTCGCGCGTGCAAACACGATGCTCGTCGCTCCAGTGCTGGCGGCGTGGGTCGCATGGGTGGCGCAGCGCCGTGGAAATGTGCATCGCTGGCGGAGTGCGTTCGCTGCGGTGTGCCTGCTCGCGCTTCCGCCGATGTTGCTTTGCGCGCCGATTGTATTTTGGAATTGGCGCGTGAATGGCGTGGCGGAGTTGCGCACGGGCGGCTGGCTCAGTGTCTTCCTCGGCAACAACCCGGAATACCGCGGGCTCGTGGTGCCGGTGGGGGTGCGGTGGTCGGATTTCGTCTATCTGCCCATCCGCGCCGGGCACATCGAGCGCATCGAGCAAAACAATTACTGGCGCGAGGAGACGCTGCGCATCGTGCGCGAACGCCCCGCTGATTGGCTCGCACTCATGGGCCGTAAGGCGGTGATGCTCACGGGCGCATTTCAGGTGAGTCAGGAAATTGACATCGCGGAATTTCGCAATGCATCGTCCGCGCTTTCGCTGCCGGTGTGGCCGGGCTGGGCGCTGGTCTTTCCACTCGCAATCGCTGCATTCGCGGCAATGGCGGGAAAATCCGATGCACGTCGCGGCTGGCCGCTGGTGCTGTGCGCGGTGGCTTATTTTGCATCGGTCGCACCGGTGCAGGCGGCGGCGCGCTACCGCCTTCCGGTGGTCGTGCCGATGCTGCCGCTCGCAGGCTGGATGCTTGCACACGCGCTCTCGCGACAGCGCGACTGGCGAAGTTTGCGAGTGCCTGCCGCCGCCGCGTGTGGTGCCGCATTACTAGCGTGGCCGGACTGGCCCGGGCTCGCGCAGGAAAAGATCATCAACCATCAGTTTCTCATCGGGGTGAAACGCGAGGACGCGAAGGACGATGCTGGCGCGGAGGCGGCTTTCACGGCGGGCGCGGCGTGGAATCCCGCAGACCCCGACTGTCCGTATCGCCTCGGAGAAATCTGGCTGCGACGCGGAGACGCCACACGAGCAGAGACGTATTTTCAACAATCGCTCGCGCGTTTTCCTCGCGGATACGAGGCGGTGCTCGGGCTGGGGAAGTGCGCTTTCGCAAAAGGTAATGCCGATGAAGCGCTGCGCCATGTCGCCGCTACAATGGAGCTTGCGCCAAACAATCTCAACGCTCTCAACCTCGCATCCCGCGCACACAGCGCCCGTGCAGATTGGAATGCTGTCATCGCAACATGCGAAGCCATGCGAGGCCACATCGCCTCCCCGGCCTCGGTGGTATTCACAGAGGCACGCGCCCTCACACTCGCCGGACGCGCGGCGGAAGCACTGCCGCTCTACGATGAAATGATCGCACAACCCTGGCACTCGGCGAAAGAACGCACGCGAGCGCAATTTCTCGGCGGGCTGCTTGCATGGCGGCTGCCCGGCCAGCGCGCTTCGGCGATGGATCGCTGGCAGCGGCTGGCCGCCGGGCAACCGGGCTATTTTCAAATGCTCGCCCAGTTGCTCACCGGCGGCACCACCGCTGAAGCAGTGGGCACCACACTAAAAGACAGCGACGATCCGCATCTCGCCTACGCACTTGCGATGGCGGCAATCCAGCGCAGGGATTTACCAGAAGCGCGCGCGCAACTTGAAGCTATCCTCACGAAGCGCAACGCACGCGACTTGCCGGAGCGCGACCGCGAACTGCTGGAAATCTGGGCGCTCGAAGACCTGCGTCGCGCGCCAGCACCACCGAAATAAGCGGAGGCCATCCGTTTCCGGAGCGGACTAGAATTGCTCCAGCAGGTAGCGGATGAGGTCGGTGGATGTGACCATGCCGACGAGTTTATTGCCGTCGCTGACGACTGGCAGGGAGTGAAAATTTCCCTGCGAGAGGATTTGTGCGGCTTCGCGGATGGGTGCGTTTTCACGCACGGAGACGGGGTCTTTTTCCATGAGCTGCTCGAGCGTCATCGTGTGGTCGAGCGTGGCGTCCACGGTCCGTTCATCCGTGTGGAAGGCGTCGCCGAAGCTGACGCGGAGCACGTCGGTGTTGCTGACGATGCCGACGAGCTTCTGCCCGCTGACGACGGGGACGTGATGCACGCCGTGCTCGCGGATGAGCTGGCGGACTTTGGAGACCGGCTCGCCATGATGAATGGTGACGAGGTTGGTGCTCATGATTTTGGAGACTGGTTCGTTGCGTTTCATATTGGTGGGTATTCTTAGAATTTGATGACCGCAGAGAAGGTCCAGCGATGGCCGAAGATATCCACATCATCGGTGAGCGGGAGTTCATAGGCGGCGCGCAGTGCGAGGCGTTTGTGCGGGCGGAATTCGACGCCTGCTGCTGCTGTAATCACGTTTTCACTGCTGTTGCCACCGAGGTTCAGCACATCGGCACCGGAGAATGGCGTGACGGTATCACCTTCCTTGGTGACGTGGTAGCCGTTCACTTCGAGCAGCGGGCTGAACCAATCACACACTTGGTAGTCGGCGTGCAGATGCCAGCTCAAGTGATCTGAGTCGCCGAGCGGGCTGTCGCCATTATCGGTGGCAAAGAAGTAGTTCACCGTCGCGCCGAGATGCAGACGGCCAAAGCCTTTGTTGGCTGACAGCCAGACGCGAATCTCGTCGTCGTCCTGAAGCACGTTGTCGTCGCCGGAAGCAAGTTCGTAGGCGAGGCCTACGGCAGCATGAAATTGCGCCGCATCATTTTGGATGAACGCCCACTTCAAGCCGAGTGCGATGTCATTCCACCCCTGCTCGTCGAGACCGGGCGTATCCACTTCCATCCAGCCGTCTTTATAAGCGACAAGCTGGAGGCTCTTGGTGAGGGCGATACGAAGTTGCGCTGCTGCAACTGTCGCGTGACCGCCGCCGAGGATTTCGCCGGGGAAATGATGGTAGGCATACACCGGCCTCAAGTCGGTGGTGATGAACGAATCTTCGTGCCAGTAAGGCCCGGTGACTGGATGCACGACGATGTCGTCAATTGTGATAGGCACAGCGGGAGCTTTGCCGTCGCCAGCGAAGGCGGACGTAGCGGCTGCGATTGCGGTGGCCAGTATTGCTATGGTGGTTTGTTTCATGCCCGCAGTGTGGGCGGGTGCGGATAACGAAACTCTCCGCACATTGGCGAAATATCACCGCCGATTGACCGCGTATTTTCGCACTGAAATTCCGCTCTGCGCAGTGCGCGGAGTCTTTTTAACCAGCAAACCAACATCATCGTTCGTGACGATTTTATTTCCCTGAACGGAGATTCGCGCTACATCGCCCGCTCCTGCGCAGTTTGCGCGGGGAATCCAACTTTTCCACACATGGCCAAATATATCGAAATGCCCAAACTCGCCGACACGATGACCGAGGGAACCATCGTGAAATGGTGCATCAAAGAAGGTGACAAAGTTTCCAGCGGCGACGTGGTCGCGGAAGTCGAAACCGACAAAGCTACGATGGAGATGGAGACGTTTGACGACGGCGTCGTCCACAAGCTCCTCGTCGCCGCCGGGCAGCGCGTCCCCTGCGGCACGGCCATCGCACTCATTTTGGGAAAAGGCGAACAGCCTC
The DNA here is from genome assembly GCA_945868985.1 of Prosthecobacter debontii. Classification (GTDB taxonomy): domain Bacteria; phylum Verrucomicrobiota; class Verrucomicrobiia; order Chthoniobacterales; family Chthoniobacteraceae; genus SXWH01. The sequence continues at coordinate 4,408 of CAMBOD010000224.1, forward strand.
CTGCGGATGGATCGCTGCCCACAGTAGTCGCGCGTCCCGCTGCTGCTACTGCTGCTGCTGTGACTCCCGGAGCAGTCGCTACGGCGGCTCCCGTTGCTGCGCCGACTTCGCGCGCAGCGCTCGGCAGTGGTTCGAGTCGCGTGAAAGCCTCGCCGCTCGCGAGGAAAGTCGCCGCCGCCACGGGCGTCGCACTCGCACGCCTCACGGGCACGGGCCCCGGCGGACGCATCATCGCACGCGACGTGGAGAACGCGCCCGCCGCAGCGCCTGCATTTTCCGGTCCCGCGCCGATTCCCGCGACACCCGCCGGTGCTGAGGACACACGCATCCCGCTCACGGGAATGCGCCGTGTCATCGCCGAGCGCCTGCTCGCCAGCAAGACGCACATCCCGCATTTCTACCTCACCATTGAAATGGACGCCGCGCCGCTGATGAAACTCCGCGCCGAGGCCAACGCGAATGCCGAAGCGAATGGCGGCGCAAAACTCACCGTGAACGATTTCGTGCTCAAGGCCGTTGTTGCC
>CAMBOD010000225.1 GCA_945868985.1 Prosthecobacter debontii
ATTATCTTTTGCGCAGCTGCGATTTCTTCCGGCTTCGCGTCGGGCTTTGTGAATGCCGTGCGCGCCGGTGCGAGAAGCGCGGCGATTTCCTCGCGCTTGCACTGGCTCACGCGCCACTCCGCGTTCTGCGCCTCGGGCTTGCCGGGGAATTGTTTCGCAAGGGCCTCGAACTGCGCACGCGCCTCGGGCAGCTTGCCGGATTCCTTCAGCGCGACTGCGTGCTCGTATTGAATCAGCGGCACCCACGCTGCGCGCGCGGGCTCGGCGGTGAGTCGTGCTTCGTGCTGTGCGCGGCAGTTGGCCATCACGGGCACTGCCTCGGCAGCCTTGCCCTGCGCGCGGAGAAGGACGGAAAGACGGAGCAGCGCGAGCGGCGCATTCAGATTGGTGTTGAAGGGCGCATTTTGAAACTGCGTGAGCGCGGCGGCGGCGGCGGTGGCATCACCGAGGAGCGCCTGACATTTTGCCATCTCGAAAACCGCCGAGGAGCGCGTCGGCTCTTTGTCCGTCAGCTTGATGGCGCGGTCGTAGGCGTCGCGTGCAGCGGCGAGGCTGACTGTGCGCTGTGTCTGCACGGTCTTGAGCGCGGCGATTCGCTGGTGACAATTTCCGAGCTTCAACAGCGCATCCGGGCCCTGCGGGCTTTTGTCCTGCGCTGCTACGAATTTTTCGAGGAGCTTCATGGCCTGCTCCACTTGTTGAAGACCACGGGCGGCCTGCGTCGCGTCATCCGTCTCCGGAGGCAGGTCGCGCATCAGACAGTCGGCAAGAAGATACGGGACAGTCACCAGTTCGCCCGTGCGATCCGCTTCGGGGATGCTGTCAAAAGTCATCGCGGCCTCCGTGTAGCTGCCGGAGCGGTAGAGCGCGCACGCGAGACCGTTCCGCGCCATGTTGATGTGAACGAACTCAGGATACTTGCGGACGATGCGCTTGTAGCGCGTGACCGCCTCGCCGAACGCCACCTTCTGCGCGGCCGGATCGGCAATCTTGATCGCGCGCAGATAGGCGCTTTCCGCGCTGCGGAAAATCACGAGCGGCAACAGCGTGCTCGCCGGATAAGTCGTTTCAAACTTTGTCGCGAGCGCCTCCGCCTCGGGATACTGGGTCGCCAGATGCTTCGCGGTGACCTCCCGCTGCATCGCCTCCTCGTCGCGTCCCAGCTTCTCGTTGATGATAATTTCGTAGTTCGTAATCGCCTCAGGGTAAAGTTTCGCCAGCGCGGCAGTGTCGGCGAGCTCCATCAAAATGTCCTGACGCCGCGCCTTCGCATCGGCATCGGTGGCGGCGAGCGCCTGCACCTTTTGCGAAGAGCGACGCAGCATATCCATCGCAGCGGCGAGTGCCGGATCATACTCCGCAGGCTTCGTCGGATCTGCGGGAGCGACCTTGGCCCGCGCCATCCACAGCAGCGCTTGATCGCCGAGTTGCGGATGCTCCTTCAGCGGATCGAGCGCAGCAGTTGCCTCCGGGTATTTCTTGAGCTGCACATTGCAAACGCCCGTGCGGAACTGTGCCTCAGGAATCAGCAGCGACTTCGGATACTTCTGCACAAACGCCGCGAATGCCGCCGCCGCATCCGCCAGCTTCCCTTCGTCGAAAGCGAGCACTGCACTATAAAACTCCGCACGACCCACGTGCTCCGGCACCTGATTCACGAGCGCTTCGAGCGAAGCCTTCTGCTCCGCCTTCAACGCTGCGGGATTTTGCAACGCCGCCTGCGCAGCCTTCTTTTGCTCATCGTATCCCGCAAGCACCGCCTTGTATTGCTCCACCGCCGCCTTGCGATCGCCGCTCAGATGCTGCGCACGACCGAGCAGATAGCGCGCATGAACGCCGAACTCCTGCGTGAAAGGCGCGAGTAAATTCAATTCGCGGACGGCGGCTGCGTAGTCTTTCAGCAAAAAACTCGCGTGTGCGAAATGATACGTCACGAGCTGACGGCTGCGGCTCTTCGTCCACACCGGATCCGAAATCAGCGGCCACGCGAGGTCCGCCGCCTCCTTTGTCTTTGCCGTGCGCAGAAGCATGTCCGCCTGATCGCAGCGCGAGCGGATGAGCCACTCGGCATCCGGCGTCAACTCCGCCGCAGCATCGCCGGCGGGCTTCTTCATCCGTGCAGTGAGCAAGTCCGCCGCCGCCTGATACGCCTTCGCCGCCTCGGTGAAATTCGCCGCTGCTGCCGTCTTCAACGCATCCGCTTCGGCCGGCCTCGCATCAATCTGCGCGAGCGTTTGTATGCCCGTGAGACGCTGCGCAGCCCCGACGTGGTAAAGCGCCTGCGGACGCTCCGGGAACTCCACCGCCGCCGCAGGCGTCAAAGTTTCCAGCGCGCCCTTCGGGTCTCCAGTTTCCAGCAATGCAAGCCCCAGCGCATAGCGCGCCGTCGCTGCATCCTTGTGATTCGGAGCCACCCGCAAAAATTCCCGGAAGCGCTCCACCGCAACGGCGAACTGGCTGTCATTAAAAGCCCGCTTGCCAGTGTTCAACACCACCAGCGCCGCATCGTCGGGAGTGAGCGTCTGTGCATAAAGGCATGAGGCGGACACGATGACAAATGCGCATATTGAGAAGGATAGCGGACGGACAAAATTCATAGCGGTAATAGAAACCGCCACCGTTGCTTTGCTTAGCAAAATGAAAAAGAAAAATCGCGGAAATGCATGACTCCGCCCGCAAGCGCGAAGGACAGAACTTTTCCCAGCGCACTCCCCTGCCCCTCATTTCCGCTGCACTCAGATCATTTGAGGAGGAAAAGGAACCTGCAATTCAGGAGTAGATTCGACTACGGAAGATCCGTCGCGCCCATGAGGAACTTGTCGCATTCGCGGGCGGCTCCACGTCCTTCGTTGAAGGCCCATACGACCAAGCTCTGTCCGCGGCGGCAGTCGCCGGCGGCGAATACTTTTGGGATGTTTGTAGTGTATTTTTCGTGCTCGGCTTTGGCGTTGCTGCGGGCGTCGCGCTCGATGGCTAGGGCTTCGAGCAGTGGTTGCTCGGGTCCGAGGAAGCCCATGGCGAGGAGGACGAGTTCGCACGGGAGGACGCGCTCGGTGCCGGGGACATCGACGGGGATGAACTGGCCTTTGTCGTTTTTCTCCCACTTGATTTCAACGAGGTGAACGGCGCTGACATTGCCGTTCGCGTCGGTGTCGAATTTCTTCGCGGTGGTGACATAGACGCGCGGATCGGCGCCGAATTTTGCGGCGGCTTCTTCCTGGCCGTAGTCCATTTTGTAGGTTTTGGGCCATTCGGGCCATGGATTGTCCTTGGCGCGTTCGAGCGGGGGCTTCGGCAAAATTTCGACTTGCGTGACGGTCTTGCATCCGTGGCGCATGGATGTGCCCACGCAGTCGGTGCCGGTGTCGCCGCCGCCGATGATGACGACGTTTTTGCCCTTCGCGGTGATGGGCGGTTCGGTGCCGTCGAGTAGCGCCTTGGTGTTGGAATGGAGGAATTCCATGGCGAAGTGGACGCCTTTGCTGCTGCGGCCTTCGATGGGGAGATCGCGCGGCTTGGTCGCGCCGGTGCAGAGGACGACGGCGTCGAAGTCGGTCGTGAGTTCATGTGCGGTGATGTCTTTGCCGATCTCGGTGTTGCAGCGGAACGTGACGCCTTCGCGCTCGAGCAAGCCGATGCGGCGGAGGACGACCTGGTTTTTATCGAGCTTCATGTTGGGGATGCCATACATGAGCAGCCCGCCCGGACGGTCGGCGCGCTCAAAGACGGTGACCCAATGGCCGGCTTTGTTGAGCTGCGCGGCGGCGCTCAAGCCCGCGGGGCCGGAGCCGACGACAGCAACTTTTTTGCCGGTGCGGGATTTTGGCGGTTCGGGTGTGACCCAGCCTTCGTCCCAGCCTTTATCAATGATGGAGACCTCAATGTTTTTGATGGTTACCGGCGGGTTGTTCATGCCGAGCACGCACGAGCCTTCGCACGGCGCGGGGCAGACGCGTCCGGTGAACTCCGGGAAGTTGTTCGTCTTGTGCAGACGGTCGAGCGCTTCCTTCCACAGGCCGCGATAAATGAGGTCGTTCCACTCGGGGATGAGGTTGTTGATGGGGCATCCGCTGGCCATGCCGCTGACGAGCATGCCGGTGTGGCAAAACGGGATGCCGCAATCCATGCAACGCGCGCCTTGCTGCTTGAGCTTTGGCTCGTCCATGTGCTCGTGGAATTCGTTCCAGTCGTTGATGCGTGCGATAGCGCTGCGGTCGAGCGGAAGTTCGCGCGCGAATTCGAGGAAGCCTGTTGGTTTGCCCATAGTTGTCTGTTTGTAAAAGTGTGTGTGTTCTAAGAATAGGCCCAATACGCCTTATTGGGCCTATGTGCTCTAGCCGCCGCCCACGCGGGCTGCGTCTTTCGAGTTGGCTTCGAATGCTGCGTTGAGCGCGTCGTCGCCGGTCAGTCCGGCGGCTTGTGCTTTTTTGATTTCCTGCAGCACGCGCTTGTAGTCTTTCGGCATCACTTTGATGAACTTCGCGCGCATCGCGTCCCAGCTGCTCAGGATCTTTGCGGCGCGGGTGCTCTTGGTGTTAATGGCGTGTTCTTCAATCAAGCCTTTCAGCGTGGCGGTGTCTTCGTCGTCGAGCTTCTCGAGTGCGACCATCTGCTGGTTGCACTTTTTCGGGAAGTCGCCCTTTTCATCGAGCACATAGGCCACGCCGCCGGACATGCCTGCGGCGAAATTGCGGCCGGTCGCGCCGAGGATGACGACGGTGCCCCCGGTCATGTATTCGCAGCCGTGGTCGCCCACGCCTTCGACGACTGCGGTGACGCCGGAATTGCGGACGCCGAAGCGCTCGCCGGCCATTCCGCGGATGAATGCCTCACCGGCGGTTGCGCCGTAAAACGCGACGTTGCCGATGATGATGTTTTCTTCCGCGACGAACGTGGACGCTGCTGGC
>CAMBOD010000226.1 GCA_945868985.1 Prosthecobacter debontii
AATACCAGCGCGCATTTTTTGCCTGCGACTGGACCTACGGCACGATGTGGGCAATCCACTTCATCCCCGACGGCGCGAGTTTCCGCGCGGAAAAAGAGGACTTCTTCGGCGGAAAACCGCTTCCTCTCACCGACGTGTTGATCCACCCAAAGGACGGCGCGATGTATGCCACCATCGGTGGTCGCAAATCGCAATCCGCGCTCTACCGCGTCACCTACACCGGCAAGGAAAGCACCGCACCTGTCGTCGCTCTTCCGCCCACACCGGAATCGAAAATCCGCCACGAATTGGAGAAACTCCATGAGCAGGGTGCCGGTCCCGAAGCCATCGCCAAAGCATGGTCGTATCTTTCCAATAAAGACCGCTTCCTTCGCTTCGCCGCTCGCGTCGCGCTCGAACACCAGCCCTCCGCGCAGTGGGCGGAAAAAGCACTCGCCGAAAAAGACCCGCAGGCCGCCATCGAGGCACTCATCGCCCTCGCCCGTGTCGGCGACAAAGCGCTCCAGCCAAAACTCCTCGAAGCACTCGGCAGGCTAGACTTCGCTAAACAGCCCGCCGAACTTCGCCTCCCGCTCCTCCGCGCATGGCAGCTCGCTTTTTCCCGCATGGGAAAACCCTCACAAGAAGTCTGCGCCGCCATCGCCGCGAAACTCGACGCCGTTTTCCCGCACGCCGATCCTTTCGTAAATCGTGAACTCGTGACACTGCTCGTCTATCTCGGCTCGCCCAGCGTCGTCGCCAAGACCGTCCCTTTGCTCGACACCGCCTACGACGGCGACATCACCGTGGACAACGCCACCGTCATCGCCCGCAACGACGGCTACAGCAAAGCCGTCAACAGCATGCAAAACACCCGCCCGAACCGCCAGGCCATCGCCTACGCCTACGCACTCCGCGAAGCCAAAGCCGGCTGGACCCCCGCACTACAAAAAGCGTTCTTCAAATGGTTCACCCGCACCCGCGTCTGGCGCGGCGGCAACAGCTTTACAAAGTTCATAGACAACATCCGCAAAGAAGCCCTCGTCAACATCGCCACCGAGGACGCCGAACGCAGCGAGCTCGACAAACTCTCCATCCTGGCACCACCACCACCCGCGGCAAACATCGTCACCCCAAAAGGCCCCGGCAAAGCCTACACCGTGGACAACATCGCTGCACTCGCCAAGGACGGCCTCACCGGGCGCAACTTCGAGCAAGGCAAAGCCATGTATGCCGCCACCCTCTGCGCCAAATGCCACCACATCGCCGGCGAAGGCGGCAACATCGGCCCCGACCTCACCGGTTCCGGAAAACGCTACACCATCCGCGACCTCGCCGAAAACATCATTGAGCCCAGCAAAGTCATTAGCGACCAATACGACAGCGAACAGCTCGAACTGAAAGACGGCAGCCTCATCATTGGCCGCGTCGTCGTGGAGGAAAACGGCAAGACATTCGTCATGTGCAGCCCTCTCGCGCCCGACGACCTCACCACCGTCGCCACAGCCGACATCAAGAGCCGCAAACGCTGGAACCTCTCCATGATGCCGCCCGGACTCATCAATTCACTCAACGAAGACGAACTCAAAGACCTCCTCGCCTACCTCCTCAGCGGCGGAAACGAAAAAGACAAAGCCTTCGCCAAATAGCCGACCTCGGAAAAAGGGCGGTAAAATCGAGCCGCAGCTTAAGTAAAAAATCTTTACTAACTCCGCGTCCCCCCGTGTGAGGAAACCCCTTCGTGCCTTCGCGCCTTTTTGCGAGGCACATTTTTTTGAACACACGCACCCGCCGCGTGTCTGAAGCCAACGAAGTTCATCGAGCCATGATAATCCTCATCAGCCTCAGTTTGATTTTGCCGCTCTGGGCGCGGTGGAATTCGACCGTCGCGCTGAAACCGGCCCTCTCACCTCTCCCTTTACACTTTCACCAAAAACGTATTCAATGAGCACCTCAACGCTCAGTTTCACCACCCTGATGCCATCTTTCGTTCCAGCCGAATCGGCTTTGCCCACCAGCGCTCTCGCCGCTAGGAAGGACGCGCGCGCCATGGAACAGGAACAAAGCCGACGTGAGGATGAAGAGCTGGTCGCCCGTGCTCAAACTGGCGACGTAGCGGCGTTTGATTCGCTCATCGTCAAATACAGCCCCCGACTTTATGCGCTCGTCTATCACATGACCTCGAACCACGAGGACACGAACGACATCCTGCAAGATGTGTGGGGCAAGGCTTATCGCAACATCGGCGGGTTCCGTGGAAAATCGCAGTTCTATACGTGGACACATTCCATCGCTGCGAACACCACGCTCAACTTTCTGAAAAAGCGGGGCCGCCGCCGGACCATCAGCCTCGATGACGTGGACAACGGCATCGCCAACGACAAGGAATTCACCGAGCTGACTGCCGCCAGCACGCCCGTGCGCGATACCGATCTCGGCGAACTGCAAAAGAAGATCAACGAGGCGATGATGAAACTTTCCCCCGACCACCGCGCCGTCGTGACCATGTTCGATATTCAAGGAATGGCCCACGCCGACATCGCAAAAATTCTCGGCACCAGCGAAGGCACCGTGCGCTCGCGCCTTTTCTACGCCCACAAACAACTTCAAGCGTGGCTCTCCGAGTTCGCGCCAATTTCAGCCGCTTAGCATATGGAAGACAAACAACTCACCGAACAGCAACTCCAAGCACTGCTCCGCCTCAAGCGTCACGAGCAGCCGCCGCCGGGCTACTTCGATGACTTGTTGAAAAACATCCACCGTCGCCAGCGCGAGGAGTTGTTGCACCAGCCAGCGTGGAAAATTTCGCTCGAACGCCTGCGAACATTCTTCGGTTCGATGCGGCTCGACTGGAATTACGCCGGAACCATGGCGGCGATTCTCCTCATCGGCATTGGCGCGATCCAAATCGCACTGCCCACTCGCCAGCCAGCGCAGCAGCAGCAATTCGCTCAGACGATCCCATCGTTGCCGCAGGAAAATATCGCCAACGTCTCTACCCAGAAGGAACCATTCATCAGGCTTCAGCCCGGAAATCCGGGGCTCCGCCCTGTCAGAGCACTGCGCTCTGCACAAAACGCCGGGATGCCAACTCGCTTCGTGATTGATGCACAGCCCGCGAGCTATGAGCCTGCGCCGATTCGCTTCTAGCCTCGCAGCCGCGTTCGTCTGCATCGCGTCGCCCACTTTCGCCGAGGAGGCGAAAACAGAATCGCTCGCCGATGCGATCACACGCGAAGTGCGCAGCGTTTTCGACCAGTCTCGTGGAGCCGTCTGCCGCATTGAGGCCGACGACGAGCATGGACGGCTCAGCGGCACCGGCTTTCTCGTGGATGCCGACGGCACGCTCTTCACCAGCTACACCATCGGCGGCACCACCGAGGACATCGTCGTCAGCATCGGCGACGAGAAATTTCCCGCAACACGCCTCGTCGCGGACGCACGCAGCGGACTCGCCGTGCTGAAAATCGAGGCCGACAAGCCGCTCCCATTTTTGAAATCCGGCAGCTCCGCCGCGCTCGCGCTCGCCGCTCCTGTCGTCACGCTCGGGTATCCTCGGGAACTTCCACTATCGCCCAGCTTCGGCATCGTCGCGGGTTTCGATATAGGCTTTCAAGGCCGCTACTTCGCCACGCGTCACATCCGCGCCAGCGCACCGGTGCAAAAAGGTCAGGGCGGCTCGCCTGTTGTAAATTTCAAAGGCGAAACCGTTGGCGTCCTCATCAGCACGCTCGAAGGTGGAAGCGGTCTCTTTGCGCTGCCCATCGAGGCGGCTGACAAAATTCTCCACGACTACCGCAATCACGGTCGCGTCCGCAGTGGCTGGCTCGGCGCGGGCGTTCGCACCACCGATGCACCCGAGCACGAAAGCACAGCGCGCATCCGCAATCTCGTCACCGACGGCCCCGGCCATAAAGGAGGTCTGCGAGTCGGCGACGTGCTACTGCAAATGGGCGCGTGGAAAATCACCAATCCCGAAGACGTGCTGAACGCCGTCTTCTACCTCACCGCCAGTGAACTGGTGAAAGTTCGCATCTCCCGCGCAGGGCACATCCACGACTTGAACATCACCCCCATCGATCCGCCGAATGACGAGCTCCCCGAGATCGAAAGGCAGACGCAACCATTCCTCGGCTCCAATGGTCTCCTCGAACTAGGCCGCTAGACGCACGAGCAGCGTCCGCAATTTCTCCAACCCCAGCACCTGCTTCAGCACTTCGATGAGTCGCGGTAGCGCAGCAGGAATATGCGCGAGAAAATCCGCACGCCCATCGGTGTGGCCAAGTTTTCCGTAGGCACCGAGCGCCTGCATCAGTCGTTGCATCGCGCACAAATCATAGAGCGCCATCCAGTGCGCCTCTTCCTGCCGGCCAGCACCGAGCAGACCGCTGAGATAGTGCGCCAGCAACTCCCCGCGCTCCGCCGCCGTCAGCTCCACGTAAGGATCATGCAGTAGCGACGCCAGGTCGTATTGGGCAAGACCCGGACGCAGCCCTTGGAAATCAATCAGACACACTTCGCCATCGCGCACGATCACGTTCTGGCTTTGAAAATCACGATGCACGAGGCAACGGGGCTGCGCAGCGAGATGCGCGGCGATCTCCGCGAGCCGCGTGCGATCCACGTGCTCCGCGACTTCGCTTTCCGAGAGCCCAAAATGCCGCTGCAAGCAATGCTCGATAAAATACGCCTGCTCCCAGCCATACAACGCAGCGTCAAATTCCTGCTGCAAATGCGGACGCCCCTCCGCCGTGTGCGCCTTCGTGTGCAGCACCAGCGCCTGATCCAGCGTCCGCTGATAAAGCGCGCGACGCTCGGGCCACGAATCTTTGCGATGCGACCACAGATCGTTTCCACCAGCGTCCTCCATCAAAATGATTCCCTCTTTTTCATCATGAAAATAAACGCGCGGCACACGAACGCCGAC
>CAMBOD010000227.1 GCA_945868985.1 Prosthecobacter debontii
AAAGGCAGCGACCTCGCATTCATCCCGTGGGCGCGCGAAGATCGCCAGGTCGAGCTGTCGCGCTTCGATGTGGGCGGCGTCCCGGCGAGTCAGTCGAACGCGCTCGACGCATTCCTTTTCACCGAACGCGGCATCTACCGCCCCGGCGATCCCATTCAACTCGCCGCCATCGTGCGCCAGCGCGATTGGGCGGGCACGCTCGGCGGACTGCCCGTCGAGGTTGTCGTGACCAATGCGAAGGAGGAAGAGGCTGGACGCTATGCGGCGAAATTACAGCCCGATGGTTTCCTCACAATCACACTGCCGACCGCCGAAACCTCGCCGACCGGCGTGTGGCGGATCGAGTTGCGCCGCCCGGACGATGGCAAAAAGAAAAAGCGCACCGAGGAGGACGATGAAGAGCAGGCCGATACACACCACCTCGGCCACACGCTCGTGCGCGTCGAAGAATTCCAACCTGACCGCCTCAAGCTCACGGCAAAGCTCGAACCCGCCGTGCAGGCCGCGTGGCTTTCGCCGGAAAATCTGAGCGCCAACGCCGAGGTGCAAACGCTTTTCGGAATCGCAGCAACCGACCGCCGCATGACGGCAAAACTGCGCATCGCCCCCGGCTCTCCCGTTTTCGAGCAATGGCCCGGCTGGACTTTCGGCCTGCCAAAACACGAACGCTTCGAGCCACGCGAAGTGGAACTCGGCGAAACAAAGACCGACGAAAACGGTCACGCGAAATTCCCCCTCCCGCTCGAAGCCTACGCCGCGCCCTTGCTGCGCGTGTCAGTGGACTTAGAGGCGTTCGAGGCCGACGGCGGGCGCGGTGTGCGCGGTGCACTAGGCACGCTCGTTTCGCGCCAGCCATTTCTCATCGGCTACAAGGCCGACGGCGATTTCGATTTTGTCCCGCGCGATGTGGCGCGCACTTTCCAAATCACCGCCATCGGCCCCGACGCAAAGCCAGTCGCGGCGCCCGGCCTCAAGCGCGTGCTCATCGAAACGCGCCACGCCTCCGTGCTCACCAAGCAGAACAATGGCACGCTCGCCTACATCTCGCGCGAGCAGGACAAGGAAATCGAAACCGCCGACGGCTCGCTGCCGGCGAGCGTGGTTAAAATTCCGCTGCCCGTAAAAAACGCGGGCCGTTTCCGCTACGAATGGCGCGATGCGTCGGGCGTGATTTTGTCCACCATCGCGTTCAATGTCGTCGGCCCCGGCGACCAGACACGCAGCCTGGAGCGCGACACCGAACTCGAACTCACGCTGCCCGACAAAGTGTGGAAGCCCGGCGAGCATCTCGAAGTTTCGCTGCGCGCTCCGTATGCGGGCACGGGGCTCATCACCATTGAGCGCGAGAAGGTGCTGGCTGTGCAGTGGTTCAAATCCGACACCGCATCGAGCGTGCAGCACATCACCGTGCCCGAGGGCATCGAGGGCGGCGCATATGTGAACGTCGCCTTTGTCCGCGCGCTCGACTCGGCGGAAATTTTCACCAGTCCGCTCAGCACCGGCGTTGCTCCTTTCAAAGTTGCGCACGATCGCCGCCAGCTCGCAGTCACGCTCGACGCGCCGGAGCGCGTGCGCCCCGGTGAACGTGTGCCTATCGGCTTTTCTACGCCGCGTCCGTCGCGCGTGATCGTCTGGGCCGTAGACGAGGGCATTCATCGCGTCACGAGCTACAAGGCGCCGCAACCGCTCGTGTCACTCATCCGCAAACCGTCACTCGAAGTAGGCACGTGGCAGCTTCTCGATTTGCTGCTGCCGGAGTTTTCACTGCTGAAAAATGCGAAGGCGTTCGGCGGCGACGGCGACGAGCCGCCGGAGTTGAAGCTGGGCCTCAACCCATTCAAACGCCGCCGTGCAGCCCCCGTGGTTTTCTGGAGCGGCATCGTCGAGAGTGGCCTGGAGCGCCGCGAAGTTTTTTACGAAGTGCCCGATTATTTCGCCGGGCGGCTCAACATCATGGCTGCGGCTGTCGCGCCGGATGCGATCGGGATCGCGGAGAAGCAGACCGTCGTAAAAGGCCCGTTCGTGCTCACTCCGAACGCGCCGTTCTTCGCCGCGCCCGGCGATGAATTCACCGCGTCGCTCACCGTCGCCAATCAACTCGATGACGCGGCTGTGACCGATCAAATCACCATCGCAGCGGAGACAATCGGCGGACTCGAAATCATCGAGAAGCCGCAGTCGCCGCTCACCGTCGCCGTCGGCAGGGAAGTCACCGTGCGCTTCCGCGTCCGCGCGAAGGACGCGCTTGGCAACGCAGAGCTGAAATTTTCCGCGACTGCGGGCAACGAACGCGTCGAGCAACGCGCCACGATGAGCGTGCGCCCGCCGACGCCGCGCACCGCCGTGGTGCAGAGCGGATGGTTCCGCAAAGATCAGCACGATGTCGCCACAGCGAGCGATTTCCATGCGGAGTTTTCCAAGCGCGAGGCGGTCGTCTCCACGACACCGCTCGGACTCGCCCGCGGGCTGGCCGCGTATTTGCGCGAGTATCCGCATGGATGCAGCGAGCAGATCACCAGCCGCGCGTTCCCGTGGCTCGTGCTGCGCGACGATGCGGATTTCGGACTCGAAAAGGCGGACGCGGAAAAAACGATCCGCGACACCATCGCGATGCTGCGCACGCGCCAGCAGAAGAACGGCGGCTTCGGCTACTGGAGCCACGGCGGGGACGACGAGGGCTTCGATTACGTGAGCGTGTATGTGACGTTTTTCCTCACGGAGGCGAAGGCGAGCGGCTTCGCGGTGCCGGGGCCGATGTTGGACGCCGCTCTGCGCCGCGTGCGGCTGATGGCGGATGCGAAGCTGCCCGAACCCTGGCGCGATGCGCAGGGCCGGTTGCATTACGGACGGACGCGGCACGACGCAGACATGCAGGCTGCCGCGATCTACCTGCTCACGCGCAACGAGGAAGTGACGACGAATTACGCGCTGAAGATGCGCGATTCGCTCGATGCAAAAGTCCCCACTGCATTGTGGCAGCGCGATCCTTCCGCAGCGTGGCTCGCCGCGACGTGGCGGATGCTGAAGAAGGACGACGAGGCGAAGAAACTCATCGCCGCACATCGCAAGGCACGCGCCGCCGCGCCGGACGATGATGAGAAACGGTGGTGGTGGAATTATTACTACGACTCTGAGCTCACGCGTGAGGCGATGACGTTCACCGTGCTGTGCCGCCACTTCCCGGAAATCGCGGGCACCTTCGGCTACGATGAACTGCGCCCTATAACGGAGATGCTTGAACGCGGGGATTTTCACACGCTGTCCGCCGCGTGGTGCGTGATGGCTTTGAAATCCTACTCCGGCCTCACGAAGGCAACCGGCGTCAAGGCAGGTATCACGGAGGTCATCGGTGCCGACGCAAAAATTATCGTCGAACCACGCGCGGGCCTTGTCTCAGCGAGACTCTCGAACAACAAAACCACTGCGCGCTTTGTCCTCACGCGACCCGACCCAACCATGCGCCTCGGTGCGTGGTATCAGACGATAGAAACTGGCTTTGATCGTGTGCTGCCGACCAAAGCCGAGGCGCGCGACATCGAGATCTTCCGCGAAATCCTCGACGAGCACGGCAACGTGACGGACATGGCGAAAGTCGGCGAGACGCTGCGAATCCGCGTGCGCGTGCGCAACATCAGCAAGACCGCGCAGCTGCACCTCGCGCTGACGGAACTTCTGCCGGGCGCGTTCGATTTCGCGCCCGCCGGCGAAGACCGCGCGCTGCGTCCCGGCCTCGGCACGCTGCCCGGCACGGAATACGTTGACGTTCGCGAAGACCGCGCGCTGCTCTTCTGCGACCTCGCCGAACGTGAGACGAAAATGTTCGAGTATTCCATCCGCCCGACGTGCGCCGGTTCATTCGTCGTCCCGCCCGCCTACGCGGAAAGTATGTATGACCGCGCCGTGCGCAGCCGTGGCGTCGCCGCGAAATTCACCGTGCTGCCCCGCGAATGAAGACGCTCCGTCGCTGGCTAAAACGAATCGCGTGCTGCATTGCGCTGCTAGGCGCAGTGCTATGGGTCGTGTGGCTACTGCTGCCGAGGCCGGAGTTACTACCGCCGGGCGCGGAGTATTCGCGAGTGGTGCTGGATCGCGATGGGCGTGTGCTTTTCATCACGCTCACCAGCGATGAAAAATACCGCCTACCCGCGAAGTTCGATGAGCTTTCGCCAGAATTGCTCACGGCGACTTTGGAGATGGAGGATCGGCGTTTCTTTTCCCACCACGGCGCTGATCCGCGCTCGCTTGCCCGCGCGGCGTGGGGCGTGGTTTCGGGAAAACGTCTCGGCGGTGGCTCGACGCTGACGATGCAGTTTGCGCGGTTGCGCTGGGAGCTGGAGACGCGCTCGGTGTGGGGAAAACTCACGCAGCTTTTTCGCGCGGTGCAAATCGAGCGGCACTACGGCAAGAAAGAAATCGCGGAGGCGTATTTTACATTTGCGCCCTACGGCGGGAATGTGGAGGGCGTGCCCGCTGCAAGTCTGCTGTGGTGCGGCAAGCACGCGAAGGAACTTTCGCTGCGCGAGGCGGCGGCGCTGAGCGTGCTGCCGCAGAGTCCGACGAAACGCCGTCCGCGCGTAGGCGAAAATCCGTCGCTCGCGAAGGCGCAGGGGCGCTTGATGGCGCGTTTGCGCGCGGCGCGCGGCGAGGAATCCAGCGCGCTGGATGCGGAATTCTCGCTGCACCCGGCGCAGGTTCCGCGTTTCGCTCCGCACTATGCGCGGCGGGTGATTGCGCAGAGTGATGTTTTGCAAACTTCCCATCGCACAACGCTCGATCTCCGCCAGCAGCAGACGGTCGAGCGCAGCATCACGGATTTTATTTCGCGTGGGCACGCCGAGGGGCTTCGCAATGCTGCGGGGATTCTCGTTTACGCGCCAACGCGGGAGGTGCGCGCTTACGTGGGG
>CAMBOD010000228.1 GCA_945868985.1 Prosthecobacter debontii
GATTCGCTCGACGACGCCGCGCAGAAGGTTGTCGCAGCGGTGAAAGCCCACTGAGTTTCATCCGTAACTTTTAAATTTTCACATGGCCATTCTCGTCACACCACAAACCCGCATCCTCGTCCAAGGCATCACCGGCGACTTCGGCTCGCGCCACGCGAAGCTCTCGCTCGACTACGGCACGCAACTCGTCGCCGGCGTCACACCGGGCAAGGGCGGACAAGTCTTTGAACACAACGGACACAAGGTGCCCGTCTTTGACACCGTCGCCGAAGCAGCACGCGAAACCGGCGCGACCGTGAGCGTCATCTTCGTTCCCCCACCCTTCGCGGCAGATGCGATTTTGGAAAGCGTGGACGCCGCGCTCGACCTCGCTGTCGCAATCACCGAGGGCATCCCGGTGAACGACATGATCAAAGTGAAAGTCGGCATGGCAGGAAAAAAGACACGCCTCATCGGGCCAAACTGCCCCGGACTCGTCACGCCCGGCACCGGCAAGGATTCGCACGGCGGCTGCCGCATCGGCATCGCACCCGGCTACATTCACAAGCGCGGCAACGTCGGCGTCGTCTCGCGCAGCGGCACGCTCACCTACGAAGCCGTGTGGCAGCTCACCTCGCGCGGCATCGGCCAGAGCACGTGCGTCGGCATCGGCGGCGACCCCGTGAACGGCACTTCGCACCTCGACGTGCTAAAGATGTTCAACGAAGACCCGGAGACCGAGGCCATCATCATGATCGGCGAAATCGGCGGCGACAAAGAAGAGGAAGCCGCCGCGTGGGCGAAGGCGAATTGCAAAAAGCCCATCGCCGCATTCATCGCCGGAGCCAGCGCGCCTCCCGGACGCCGCATGGGTCACGCCGGAGCCATCGTGAGCGGAGGAAAAGGAACCGCCGCCGCCAAAATCGCCGCAATGAAAGACGCAGGCATCGCCGTCGCCATCACACCAAGCGCAATGGCCGAGACGCTGCTGCGGCACTGGGGCAAATAGCCGAAGTTTTTACAGGATAGAGTCGTGTCCGCCTTGCGCGTTGAAAGTCGCAATCACATTGCCAAACCCCGCCCAATGCGCAAAAAACTACGCCATGAACTTCCCGCCCCGTGATATCCCAACAAAACTATTAGCGATCCACTAGGCCAAAGGATGCTCGTCGAACTCCAATATGATTTGACGCGAAAGCAACGGTTGATTCCTCACCTTCGCATTTGGGGTGTTAATCAGCTCTTCGTGATTTTCGGCGTCTTCGCGTTCGCAGCAGCGACGGTGCGGCATTCATGGTGGATTTCTCTCGTCGCAGCATTATTCCTCCTCTGTTTTTTGCGTGGATATATCAAAGGCCTCCTCAATGTGGTCTTCGTGATGTCGCAGCATATGGACATTCGAATAGAGGATAATGGATTGGGATACATGGCAGGGAAGGAATGGTGGTATATTTCCCTCGACGGGCTGACGGCGATTCGCGATCTGGAGCGGAGCGTCTGGACAGTTCAACACTGGAACGGAACGGTCGTGAACATTCCAAAGAAGATTCTTTCGGATGAGGCGTTAGAATTCCTTCGTGATTGGGTTTGCCGCGCCAACGACATTCGCAACAAGCTTGGCATCCAAAGCCCATATCCAACGAAACCAACCAAGTCCTAGTCTCAACTTTAAAGTGCAGCATTGGTTTGCGAAGTAACCATTGGTTATTTGCGAGCTGGAGAGCGGGGAATTGGAGTGGCCCTAATCCTCTCATATCAAATTAGTGACACTGCCGAGTTTTGGAAGATTCGCCTTGCCGCTCCGCGCGCGCACTTTAACTATCCAGCCATGTCCACACCTGTCGCATACGACTCGAAGATCGAAGGGAACATCATCTTCACCAAGCTCGACTCCGCCATCAACTGGATGCGCAAAAACTCGCTCTGGCCGATGCCGATGGGCCTCGCGTGCTGCGCCATCGAACTTATGGCCACGGGCGCGTCGCGTTTCGACATCTCGCGTTTTGGCGCGGAGGTCATGCGCTTTTCACCACGGCAGAGCGATGTGATGATCGTCGCTGGCACCGTCACTTACAAAATGGCGCTAGCCGTGAAACGCATCTGGGACCAAATGCCCGAGCCGAAATGGTGCATCGCGATGGGCGCGTGCGCGAGCAGCGGCGGCATGTATCGCAGCTACGCCGTGCTTCAGGGCATTGACCGCCTCATCCCCGTGGACGTTTACATCTCCGGCTGCCCGCCGCGCCCCGAGGCACTCATCGAGGGACTGCTCCGCTTGCAGCGCAAAATCGAAGGCGAACATTCCTTCCTCGCACAAAAGCCCGCGCTATCCGCAGCACTCGCCAGTTAATTTTAGACATGAAGCTCGAAGCATCCGCCGCCACGAAAAAAGACGCCGCAGCCATCGCGGGAAAATTTACCGTGGAGAAACAGGTCGAATTCCGTGGCGAACTCACGCTCGTCGTCACACGCGCGCAATTCCACGACATCGCGCGCTTCGCCAAGGAGCAGCTCGGCTACACCTATCTCGTGGACATCAGCAGCGTGGATCACTTCGGCGAAGAACCGCGCTACGAGATGGTCTATGAACTGCAAAACTTCGAGCGCGTCGAAAACCTCCGTCTCAAATACACCGTGAGCGAAGACGACGCGACCGCGCCGAGCGTCGTGGACCTGTGGCCCACTGCCGACTGGCACGAGCGCGAAGTGTTCGACATGATGGGCATCACCTTCCCGGGCCACCCCGATGTGAAAGCCGTCGGCCACCTCCGCCGCATCCTCATGTGGGACGGCTACCCGTTTTATCCACTGCGTAAAGATTTCCCGCTCGCAGGCCGCGACAGCGACACGCCTGACGTCGCATTCTCCCGCGTCGCCCCGCTAGCCGGAGGCCCCTTCGTCACCGCCCCCGGCACCGGCAACACGGAAGAACGCGAGCCACGCTCACGCGCGATGGAGTAAGCGTCAGCGCGGGCAGCCGAAATCCTGACAGATATACCAACGTTGGGATTTGCCCTGCGCCATGGCGATGCCGACTTCGGTGGCGCGGGGATCCATGAGGTTTTTGCGGTGGCCGGGGGATTTTTTCCATCCGTTCACGATGTCCTTGCCGGAAAAGTTGCCGGAGAAGGCGGCGACGTTTTCGGCAACGAAGCTATAGCGATAGCCGGTGGAATTGATGAACGAGGTGAAGCCGATGTGCGACATTTTCTCCGTCCGCGCCATGTGGTCGGCGTGCTTTTGCGCGGCCACGGTGAGCTTGGCATTCACTGTGACGGGCTTTCTCCCCTGCTGCTGGCGAAATTTGTTTGTTTCCTCGACCATGGTTTTGACCATCTGCGCCGGTTTGTGCCCGGCTTGTGCGTGAAGCGTGGCGATGGCGATGAATAGCGGGACGAGGTGCAGGAGTTTCATGGTGTGCCGTGTAATATAGATAGCGCGTAGGCTTTTTCTTACCCCTGCTTGGGATCTGCGTTCATCTGCGGATAAAAATCTGGCGTGATGCGGAAATCAGCTTCGAGCAGCGCGTCGAAGTCGTTCATCGCGGCGGCGAGAGTTTCGCGGAGGGCGGGTGGATTAGCCTCGTGATCCAAAGTGATGTTGTCACAGCGTTTGGCGAGCGGATGTTCGATGCGGGTTTCGCCGACTTGGGCAAGGATGGCTTCGACGATGGCGAGTTTGCTGCGTGCTTCGTGGATTTTCTCCATCGCGGCGGACTCCGTGATTTCACCCTGCGCAAAACGAATTAGCGTGCGGCACTCGAAAATGCGGCATCGCTGCGGGCGCTGTTCATACACGGTGCAGCATCCGCCGACATGGGCGCGGCATGGCTGCGGCATATAGGCGAGGCTGTGTTTGCGTTTGATTTTCAGACCGAGCGCTGCGAGGGCGCGCGGGTTTTCGCCGGGCTGGAGGATGACCATGTGAAACATCGCTCCGTTGCAGCAAAGGCCACACTCGGCGCAGAGACGGGCGGCGGCTGTGGGAGGTGCGGCGTCCATCGGCTACCAGTCGGTCGGCTCGTAGTCTTTGAGGAATTTTCCCCAGATGTGAGCGCCTGTGTTGATGCCGCTGATGATGGGATCCACGATGCGCGCCGCGCCGTCCACGATGTCGAGCGGCGGATGAAAGCGGTGCTCGTCCTTTTTTCGCACGGCGATGTGCGCGGGATCTTCGTCGCTGACCCATCCGGTATCCACGCTGTTCATGTGGATGCCGTCGGCGTGGTATTCGGCGGCGGAAGTGCGCGTCATCATGTTGAGCGCGGCCTTTGCCATGTTGGTGTGCGGATGACGCGTTGTTTTGAACTTCCGATAAAACTGCCCCTCGACGGCGGAGACGTTGACGATGTGTTTGTCGCGCTCCGGCGTGCGCATCATGAGCGGCTTGAGGCGCGCGTTGAGGATAAAGGGCGCGACGGCATTCACGAGCTGCGTCTCCAGAAGTTCCACCGTGGAAACTTCCGCGAGCATGAGGCGCCAGGAATTGCGCTCGCGCAAATCCACCTGCTGCAAATCCTGATCGAGTCGTCCCTCGGGGAAAAGATGCGCCTGCGCAGCCAGTTCCTCCGGCAGCAGCGGAGCCTGCGAAAGCTCAGCCGCGCGCGTCAGCCCCGTGAGTTCCGCCGCGTTTTTCACTGCGAGCGTGGAGTCCGCGTCGCCCTCGGGCAGCAGATGATAGCCACGCAAACCCTCATAAGCACCGAGCAACTTCTGCGACTCCGGCGATAGATGACCGAGCGCGGCCTTCTCGCCGTCCATCATGTGACGGTAAAAATCCGGCGGACGCCGCACCGTCTGGCACGCATTACTCACGATAAAATCCAGCCGCTCGCGCGTGGTGAGCAAGTGTCGGCAGAACGCCTCCACACTCGGCGTGTGCCGTAAATCGAGTCCAAAAATTTCAAGCCGACTTCCCCACTCCG
>CAMBOD010000229.1 GCA_945868985.1 Prosthecobacter debontii
CGCCATCCTCGCCGTTGGTTCGATTGTCCAAAAGCCGGTCGTCGAGGGAGACAACATCACCATCGGCCAGCGCATGAACATCACACTCAGCGGCGATCACCGCGTAGTGGACGGCGCAGTCGCCGCGACCTACCTCGCCGAATTGAAGAAGCTCCTCGAAAACCCAGCGCTGATGCTTCTTTAGCCGTAGCAGCGGCTAAAATTTGTAGTGATCCAGCCCGCCAGCAGCGAGCGCACCGCCGAGGAAGCCGACGATGGTAACCAACGCCGCGCCGAGCAATAATGCCCCGCGAAAACGTTTCCGCTCAATCGAACCCTCTTCACATTCCGCAGAGCAAATGAGCACTGCGCAGACAATGGCCCACAAGGCTGTTGCAGTGCCCATCCATTGGTGAATGCGATATACAAGTGCAAGCTGGCTGCCGCTCACAACGGGATAGTTTGCCAGCCAGCCGAGCGTGGCGGTGGGAATGCTGCTGAGCGCGCCAAGGACGACTAGGAAGCGCACGAACAGTGTCCATTCACTGCGGCGCAAACACCATGCGAAAAACTCTGCAAGCACAGCGACGAGCAACAACGCGACGGGAAAATGCGTGGTGACAGGGTGAAATTTTCCGAGCCAGTTCAGCAAACGGGTAAAAAACGGGGCCACTGCCATTGTTGGTTTTGTTGTAGCGACAGGCGTGTGACCGGCGGCGAATTGCGGAGGCAGATCGCCTGGCGCACCGATGAGCACCCAGCGCTCGACGGTCTTTTTTTCCTCCGGCGTGAGCGGCGGCACGTCGGCATCTTCGCCGGGCATCTCGTTGCTCTTCACCATTTGAAAAAGCTCGGAGTCCTTGGGGTTGCCCGGCTCAATAAATTTCGGATTTTTTCCCACACGCAAAAGGTCGAGCACGTAGCCAAATTTCCCCTTCGGCTTCGGTAGATGACTGCCGTGACAGTCCGCGCATTTCGCCTCGAAGATGCGATAAACCTCGGCGGTGACGCGCAATTTTTCATCCGCTGTTGCGGGCTGTTCAGCGGCACCAACGCGCCCGATAATTACTGCCACGAAGAGGAACGTGAGGAATCGTAGTGGTGTCATCTCATCAAGTTAATGCGCAGACGGGGGCATGTCTTAGGAAGCGAAAAATGTCGGGCCTCGCCGGAAGACAACGTTGCGCGGCTGCCCCAGCAAGCTAGCGTGGTTGCGTTTTGAACACCGCCCAAGACATCTGCCGCCTGCTCCGCGCACTGCGACGCAGAATTTTCTTACGCGACTTTTTGCGAAGTGCAGCGCGGGCGACACTTTTTTTCTACGCGCTGCTCGTGGCGCTCACGGCGTTGGCGACATGGACGAATGCATCCCGGCCGGATTTGAGCGCGCTACCGCTCACACTCGCGTGGCCGTTCGTGCTTGGTGCTGTCGCAGGAGTTATCGTGGCATTGTTGCGCCGACCGACTCTGCGCCGTGTGGCGGAAATCGTGGATTCGCTCGGCAGCACGCGCGACCGGCTGATCACGGCGCTGGATTTTTCGGATATGGAAAGGCCGGGCGACATGGAGTTGCTCGCGCTGCGCGAGACGGAGGATTTTGCGCGTGTGCGGAATTTTCGCCCGCTGCTGCCGATCCGTCCACCGGAGGAATTGCGATGGCTGGTGGTGCCGCTCGCGGCGCTGGCTATCCTTTGGTGGGACGGCCTGCGCGCCACTGCGGAACGTGATGCGCGCATCGCCTCCGCGACCGCAGAAGTCGCGGGCACGGTGAAGCAACTCGAAACCCTCGCCGAAAAACTGGCTGCAAAATCTAGGGACGACGAACACGCAAAACGCATCGCCGAACGTCTCAAACAAAGCGCTGCGCAAATTCGCGCCGAGGCGCGTGAAGGCGGCGAGACACAAAAGGCGGCACTGCGGGAGATGGCGAAATTGGAGGAACTGGTGAAGGAACTCCGTAGACCCGATGCGGCGACGCCTGCGGAATTGGGTGCACTCGCCGACGCGCTCGCAAAACACGAACTGACGAAGGATGCAGCGAGGGATATGAAGGAAGGAAGTCTCAGTGCTGCGGCAAAAAAACTCGCGGACGCAGCGAAGAACGAGGAAGTCGCCGCACAAGCACAGCAGGCGATCCAGCAGGCGCTCGATCATCTCGCACAACAAAAGGAACAATTTTCCAAACAGCTCGAACAACTCCGCCAGCAGGCGCAGCAAGGCGGGGAAAGGCAGCAACTCCTCCAGCAACTCTCGGAGATGCTCAATGACATGCAGAAGCAGGGGAAGCTCGCGCAGCAACAGCAACAGAACGGAAAACAACAAGGCGGCGGAAAGCAGATGACCGACGATGATTTGAAAAAGCTGCTCGGCGCTTTGCACCGGATGAAGGATCAGCAACAGGGCGACGGACAACCGCAGCAAGGTGATGGCGATCCGCAGGGAGATTCACCGGTTTCGATGCTCAGCTTTAGCAAGCCCGACAAGAACGGCGGCGACAACGGCGATCCGCTTCAACCGAACGGACAGCCCGGAAGCGACAAGGACAAGGGCACGACTGATACGCCGTTCGGAAAAGCGAACGCCGCCAACGACGATCCCGATATGCGCGATCAACTCAGCGGCAGACTCGCGGAAGGCGAATCGCTCTCCGCTTTAATCCCGACCACGGGCGGCGACGCAAAGGCCGCGCGACGCTACAAGGAACTTTATAACGCAGCCGCCTCCGCAGCAGAGGACGCCGTCACGCAGGAAAACATCCCGCTCGGCTCGCGCTTCCTCATCAAACGCTATTTTGAGGCCATCCGGCCAAAGCAGTAGCTTTGCACTCGCGCGTCGGGCGACTCACGACTAGTCACTGCCCGCGCGCATTTCCACGCTAACAAACCCATGACTGACGCAGCACAACAAGCCGAACGTTTCCGCTCCACCTTCACGCGCATCGCCGATGAAATGCGCAAGCTCATCGTCGGGCAGGACGACGTGATCGAAGGCGTGCTCACCGCTTTTTTTGCCGGCGGCCACGTGCTGCTAGAAGGTGTGCCGGGCCTCGGTAAAACGATGCTCGTGCGCACGCTCGGCGAGGCGGTGGATTTGCAATTTGCGCGCATTCAGTTCACGCCCGACCTCATGCCTGCGGACATCGTGGGCACAAACATCATCCACGGCGACGAGCAGGGACGAAAGGCGTTTCAATTTCGTCCGGGCCCGATTTTTTCAAACCTGCTGCTCGCTGATGAAATCAACCGCGCAACGCCGAAAACACAGAGCGCATTGCTCGAAGCGATGCAGGAACAGCACGTGACCGTGGGCGGTGTGACGCATCCATTGCCGCAGCCATTTCTCGTGCTCGCCACACAAAATCCGCTGGAGATGGAGGGCACATATCCGCTGCCAGAAGCGCAGCTCGACCGATTTCTTTTCAAACTAAAAGTGCGCTACCCCGACGCGGAGGAACTGCACACGATCCTCGATCGCACAACGAGCGCAAGCGCGCCGCACATCAGCAAAGTGCTCGGCAACGCCAGCAACGTGCTCGCGATGCGCGAAGCCGTGCGTCAGGTGCCGCTGGTGCGCGAGGTGCAGGACTTCGCCGTGCGGCTCGTGCTCGCCACGCATCCCGCCGAGGCACGCGAAGGCAGCCTGGCGAAGAAATTCGTGCGCTATGGCGCGAGCCCGCGCGGCGCGCAGGCGCTCATTCTCGCGGGGAAAATTTTTGCGCTGCTCGACGGGCGCTACCACGTCTCGAAAGCCGACATCGCCAAGGCCGCGCCAGCTGCGCTGCGCCACCGGATCATCCTTAATTTCGAGGGCGAGGCCGAGGGCAAGACGAGCGACGAAGTGATCGCGGAAATCCTCGCTGCTTAGCATGGAAAAGTTTGTCCGCCTCGCGCATTCCTGCGCTCTTTGCATGCGATGAAGGCCATCGCATTTCTCCACGTCGCACTCGGCGGAGCGCTTGGGAGCGTGCTGCGTTTCTGGCTCGGCGGGATCGTCGGCGACAAGGCGGGCGCTGCGTTTTGGGGCACGCTGTTTGTGAACATCGCGGGTTCTTTCGCCATCGGTGTCTGCGCCGGGATGCGCGCAGGTGATTTCACGCGGAACTTCGTGATGATTGGCCTGCTCGGCGGTTTCACCACGTTTTCGTCGTTCAGCCTGCAAACGCTCGAGCTTTTCCAAAAAGGCGACACCACTCTCGCCCTGACAAATGTCGCACTCTCCATCGTCCTCTGCCTCCTCGGCGTGTGGCTCGGCTGCTTCGTCGGTGGACAGTGGAAGAGCTAGGCCGGCACCGCGCGCAGTTTCAGCCCGAACGGCACGAATCGCTCGAAGTCGCGGATGTTGCGCGTCGCCACCGGCACATGATGTGCGATTGCGCTCGCTGCGATCATGCAGTCTGCATGAGATCCACGCCGCCGTCCCGTGCGGTGAAAAAGCCGCGCCGCTTCCTCCGCCTGCCGCCAAGTGAAATCGCTGATACGCTTTTCAAGCACGGCGAAGACCGCATTTTTTTGCTCCGCCGTGTGCGGCCCATTGCAAAATTCCGACCATGCAATGGCAGACACGCCGAGCTTTTCACCGCTTGCAAGCCATTGACGAATCACGGCGATATGCGGCGACCCGGCTGTGACGAGATCGATCAGCAAGTTGGTGTCGAGTTGCAGCGTCATGCCTCCCACCAATACCGCTTGGCCTGACGCTCGGCCTGAACTTCCTCACGGAAACTCTCGGCCTCTTTCACGGTCAGACCACCTCCATTTTGGAGCCAGTCGAGAGCCTCGATCGGTTTTGGAAGATTCTGTTCACGATTGGCGGTTTCCTTGGCTTGTTTGACGGCGCGGCGCATGACCTCAGCCTTGGAAACCCCCCATTTTTTGGCGAGTTCCTTCAGTGCGCTCAGAGTCCACCCATCGAGGGCCATGCT
>CAMBOD010000230.1 GCA_945868985.1 Prosthecobacter debontii
GAGGGGAACGTGCAGAAATTCATTGGTGACGCCATCCTCGCTGCGTGGGGTGACACGCACAGCAACGGATTCGCCGATGATGCTGCGCGTGCCGTGGCCACCGCTCTCACCATGCGTGTTACGCTGCGTGCGCTGAATGCCGGGTGGGACAAGCGCGAGGACCGGATCGTCATCAGCATCGGAATGGGCATCAATCACGGCGACGTGGTCGTCGGTGAAGTGGGGCATCCGGAGCGTCGCGAATACACGGTGCTCGGCGATGGCGTGAACTTTGCCGCACGGCTGGAATCGGCGACGAAGCAATTTCACACCGACTGCCTCGTGGGCGAGAGCGTCGAGGTGCTCACACGTGACCGCTTTGTCTATCGGCACGCGGATTTCGTGCGGGTGAAAGGAAAGAACAAGCCGGTGAATATTTTCATTCCGCTCAGCGATTTGACGACCCCGCCGCCCGAGTGGCTGGCCGATTACCACAAAGCGCGTGCGCTTTATGTGGAGCGAAAATTTACCGAGGCAGCCGCGCTCTTCCGCGCAGTGAATGTGCGCATCGGTGGGGAAGATTATCTTTGTGAAACGTATGCCACGCGCTGCGACCGCTACGCACAGGAGCCGCCGCCTGCGGATTGGGACGGCTCCTACACGCTCACGGAGAAATGATGCGCACCTTGCCCGAATGCGGACGTGTCGCTAGCGTCCGCGCCCTCGCATGAAAATCCTCGTCCTTGGAAGTGGCGGGCGCGAACACGCGCTTTGCTGGAAATTGAAACAGTCACCACGCGTGACCGCAGTGTATTGCGCGCCCGGAAACGGCGGCATCGCGGAGGTTGCGACGTGTGTGCCGCACAAAATCAGCGAGCACGACGCGCTCGTTGCGTTCGCAAAAAGCGAGGGCATCGGTCTGACGGTGGTCGGGCCGGATGATGCGCTGGCGGCTGGAATCGTGGATCGTTTTCAAAGCGAAGGGCTGCGCGTTTTCGGTCCGACACAAAGCGCGGCGCGACTGGAATCGTCGAAGGTGTTTGCGAAGGAGTTTATGTTCCGCCACGGCATCCCGACGGCGGCGAGCGGGCAGTTTTCCTCCGCGCAGGAAGCGCGTGCTTTCGCCGCGAAAATGAACACGCCCATCGTGGTCAAGGCGAGTGGACTGGCGCTCGGCAAAGGGGTGATCATCGCGGCGACGCACGCCGAGGCGGATGCGGCGATTCGCGAGATCATGGAGGAGCGAAAATTTGGCGACGCGGGCGCGGAGGTGGTGATTGAGGAGTTTCTCCAAGGCGAAGAGTGCAGCATCCACGCGCTCGTGGACGGGCGGAGCTTCCTGCTTTTCCCCAGCGCGCAGGATCACAAACGCGCGCTCGATGGCGACTGCGGCTTGAACACCGGAGGCATGGGCACATTTTCCCCAGCCGACAAAGTGCTGCCGCCAGCGCTGGAGCAGCGGGTGCGTGTGGAAGTGCTGGAGCGTTTTGTCGCAGGTGCGCGCGCCGACGGACTGGATTTTCGCGGGATGCTTTTCCCTGGCCTCATGATCACAAAGGACGGGCCGAAGGTGCTGGAATTCAACTGCCGCTTTGGTGATCCGGAGACGCAGGTGCTGCTCACACGGCTGGAGAGCGACCTCATGGATTTGCTCGAAGCGACGATTGACCAGCGGCTCGATGCGGTTTCGGCGCGATGGAGATCCGAGGCCGCAGTGTGCGTGATCATGGCGAGCGGGGGCTACCCCGGCGCGTATGCAGGTGGAAAAGCGATCGCTGGTTTGGAAAAAGCAGACGCTAGAGTTTTCCACGCAGGCACGAAGAAAGACGGCGATGCTCTCGTAACGGCAGGTGGTCGTGTGCTCGGTGTCACGGCCCTCGCGCCTACGCTCGCGCAAGCCCGCGACCGGGCCTATTCAGCCGTGAAGCAAATCTCCTTTGACGGCGCGCAATATCGCACGGACATCGGAGCGAAGGGTCTTTGAGCGAACGGCAGAACGCCCGCTTGGAATCCTCCGAGTGTGTGCCTATCTTGGCGCGCCATGAGAATTACTCTCGTCCTCGCGCTTACCGCCGCGTTCGTTTCGGCGCAGGAAATCCTGCCCGATCCGAAGCCGGTGAAAGCTGCCCCGGTGCCAGTAGAGCCCGCGAAGCCCTTGATGAAAATCACGCCGCCGCAGCCAAAGGCGGAGCAACGTCTTCCGCTCGGCTCGCGCGAGGCGGCGGATGCTTTGACGGACGATGAACTCCGCAAAGTCGTGGACATGCTGCGCGAAAATTACATCCGCCCGGACGTGCTCAGTGAACAGGCGCTCGCACGCGCCAATGTGCAAGGCGTGCTCGACCGTCTCGGTGCAGGCGCGCGCATTTATGCAAAACGCGCCGCTGAGAGCGACCAGCCCAGCCCGTTCCGCAGCGAACTGCTCGACGGCGGCGTGAGCTACATCCGCCTTGGTGCGCTGACGCAGGAAAACATCGCAGCGATGGACAAATCGTTCGACGACTTTTCTACGAAGCCGCCCACGGCGCTCGTGCTGGATCTGCGCGCGACGCCGCACAGCACGGACTTTGAACTCGCTGCCGAAGTGACGCGCCGTTTTTCACCGAAAGGGCGCGTGTTGTTTTCCATCAAGCGACCGAAGGTGAACGACGAGGAAATCCTCACATCACGCGAAGACCCGCGCTGGCGCGGCCTGCTTGTCGTGCTCGTGGATGGTGACACCGCCGGCGCTGGCGAAGTGATCGCAGCCGTCCTGCGCACGCACGTCCGCGCATACATCGTCGGACAGCAGACCCAGGGAGAAGCGGCGCAGTTCGAGGAACTCCCGCTGCCGAGCGGCAAAGTGCTTCGTGTCGCAGTCGGTGAAGTCACGCTGCCGGACAACTCGCCCGTCTTCCCCGGCGGTCTCACACCCGATCTTCCCATCGCGCTTCCGCAGGAAAAAACCGACGCCATCCTAGTATCCGCACTCACCGCCGGAGTTGCATCACTGGTCGCCGACAAAGAACGCCCGCGCATGAACGAAGCCGCACTCGTCGCCGGCACAAATCCCGAATTCGACGCAATGCAGGAGCAGCAAAAGCTGAAAGCCAAAGGCCCGCTTTCGCCACCGCCGCCACGCGACATCGTCCTCCAGCGCGCACTCGATTACATCATAGGAGTCCGCATTTTCGAGGCATCGCAGAAGAAGAAATAGCTCGAATTACTCGTCCTCAACTTTTGCTGTGCCGCGCGAGACGATGTCTCCTAAAATGATGTCCAAGGCTTTTGGATCATGTTTCGCATCGTCGAGGGTGAACTGACCGTTTTCACCATTCAGCGTGTAGCGAACAGTAGATAAACCTTTCGCCTTCCACCTCCGTTTATCCACGTGAGTGATCGCTGTGTAGGGCACGCGTTTTCCGCTGGGAGTGGTTACGCCTTCCTCATCGGAAAGCACCACGGTGCGGCGCTGCCGCCGCCAGTAAATTAGTGCGAAAAGACCGATCGCCCCGGTAATTCCGCCAACAACAAACTGCCCGAGGATATCCTTGCTCTCCAGACGGCGGTGCGGAGGCTCAGTCTTCCATCCCCGCTCCGCACAATATTTTTCCCATGCTGCATTGTCGTCCTTTAGCTCCTCGTGTTTGTCCCAGCGCTCGTTGCTGCGGGGGTAGCCGATGAAGCCGTCCCATAAAAACCAGGCGGCGTAGGCGAGAAAAAGGAAGGGGATGATTCCTTTTTGCTGGGTCCAAAGTTTCGTGATGCGGGCTTCGGCGGGCATGATTGTGAAATATAGATGACGAATGGCGGGTGCCGTAGGAAGCCAGAACTTCACGTTTCCTGAATTTCCTGCTTCATTCGCCAGCCGAAATTCGTCATCCGTTATTCCCATCATGCCCACGCCGCTTGTTCTCTCGCTCGATCTCGGCACATCTTCCGCGCGCTCCGCGTTGTTCGACATCACCGGGCAGCGACAGCCCGGCACGACAGCGCAGCAAAGCTACACGCTTTTCACGTCAGCGGAGGGCGGCGCTGAAATTGAACCCGGCGCGCTGCTCGGCGCGGTGCGAAAGTGCATCGCCGAGACGCTGGCGAAACGCCGCACCGATTCGCTCCTTCGCACACGGCCTGTCGGTGCGATTGCGGTTTCCAGTTTTTGGCACAGCCTCGTTGGTTGCAACGCGAAGGGCGAGGCCATCACGCGCATCATCACGTGGGCCGATTCGCGCTGCCGCGCCGCCGCCGAGAGCCTGCGCAAGGATCGCAAGGAAGCCGAAGTCCACGCCCGCACCGGCTGCATGTTGCGCGCGAGTTTCTGGCCCGCGAAAATGCGCTGGCTCGACCGACACGACGAACGACTCTTTCAGCGCGTCGCGCAATGGATGTCGCCCGCCGAGTGGCTCCAAACACAGCTCGCGGGTAGCGCTAACTGCTCATTTTCGATGGCGAGCGGCACTGGTCTTTTTGATCCTGCCGCGCTCGATTGGGACGCATCCATGCTCCGGCTCACGCATCTTTCACCGGAAAAAATGCGCCCGCTCAGCGACGATCCCACGCCCGTCGTCGGCGCGTTTGCCGCACAATTTCCCGAGCTGAAAGACGTGCCGTGGTTCCCGGCCATTGGAGACGGCGCAGCATCGAACCTTGGCTCCGGCGCAACCAAGCCCGGCCTCGCCGCCATCAACGTCGGCACCAGCGCCGCCATCCGCGTCATGCGCTCGGGCAAAAACGCCCGCGCACCGCTCGGCCTGTTTTGCTATCGCGTGGACGCGACCCGCCACCTCGTCGGCGGCGCAGTCAGCAACGCCGGCAACCTCCGCGCATGGTGTCTCCGCGAACTCCGCCTCACCGACGGCCCCGAACTCGAAGCCGCACTCGCCGCACGTCCCGGCCCTCAGCACGGACTCGCCGTCCTCCCATTT
>CAMBOD010000231.1 GCA_945868985.1 Prosthecobacter debontii
CGCAGGCCGTTCACGAAACCATCGTCGCCTACCGCGCGAGTCGCCGCAGTGGAACCGCCTCGGTGAAGACCAAGGGCACAGTCAACGGCTCCGGTGCAAAACCATGGAAACAAAAAGGAACCGGACGAGCCCGCGCTGGTTACCGCTCCAGCCCTGTTTGGGTCGGCGGCGGCGTTGTTTTCGGTCCGCATCCCCGCGACTACTCGAAGAAAATCTCGAAGCAGACCCGCCGCGTGGCTCTCCGCAAGGCTCTCAGCGTCCGCATTCTCGCAGGCGATGTGACTATTGTCGAAAAATTCGCAATAGAGCAGCCGAAGACGAAAGAGTTCATCAAACTCCTAGCATCGCTATCTACTGAGCCAAAGACACTCGTCATCGCTAAGGATTTCGACGTCAACACGCTTCTGGCTTCACGCAACGTCCCAAGGACTGAGCTAATCACCAGCGCAGACGTGAATACGGAGCATCTCCTCGGCTTCAAGAAAATCGTCCTCACCAACGACGCGCTCACAGAGATCGCGGAACGCATCAACAAATGAACGAGCCATACGACATCATCAAGACCGTTCACCTTACGGAGAAGGCAAGCATTCTCTCTGAGAAGCACAATCAATACGTCTTCAAAGTGCGAATGAACGCCAACAAAGTTCAGATTCGCCAGGCGATTGAGAAGCTTTTCAAGAAGAAGGTTGTTCGCGTGAACACCACCACAGTCGGAGGTAAATTCCGCCGTGGTCGCACACAACACCCCGGTCGCACCAGCGATTGGAAAAAGGCAATCGTCACACTCGCACCCGGCGAAAAACTCGAATTCGCCTAAACATAGGAGCACACCATGGGACTTAAATTTTTCCGACCAATCACACCCTCGAACCGCTTTAAGGCGCTTCCTGATTTCAAAGAGATCACGAAGAAGAAGCCCGAGCGTTCGCTCGTCGAAGCCAAGCCAAAGACCGGTGGCCGCAATAACAACGGACGTATCACCACCCGTCACATCGGCGGCGGTCACAAGCAGAAGTATCGTATCATTGATTTCAAACGTAAGACACGCGGCGTTCCTGGCAACGTGATCGCGATTGAGTATGATCCGAACCGCACCTGCCGCATCGCGCTCATCCAGTATCCGGATGGCACGAAGGCATACATCCTTGCTCCAGCCGGACTTGGAGTTGGCGCGCAAGTCATCGCTGGACCCGGAAGCGAGCCAAAAGTTGGCAATGCCCTTCCTCTCGGTGAGATCCCGCTCGGTCTTTCGATTCATAACGTTGAATTCCAGCCGGGTCGCGGTGGACAAATTGGCCGCAGCGCAGGCACTCAGATTATCCTGAACAACCGTGAAGGTGATTATGCTTTGATCAAAATGCCATCCGGTGAAATCCGCCGCGTTCACGTCAAGTGCTACGCGACCATTGGACAAGTCGGCAACATTGATCACATGAACGTCAGTTCCGGCAAAGCTGGTCGCAGCCGTTGGCGTGGTGTTCGTCCTACCGTTCGCGGTATGGTGATGAACCCTGTTGACCATCCGATGGGTGGCGGTCAGGGCAAATCCAAGGGTGGTGGCGGACGTCATCATCCGATGTCGCCCTGGGGTCAACTCTCGAAAGGCTTCAAGACTCGCCGCAAGCACAAGCCGAGCGATCGCTTTATTCTCCAACGTAAGAAATCAACCAAGAAAGCCGCACTTTAACCTATGGGACGCAGCCTCAAAAAAGGACCTTTCATCGAGCAGCATTTGCTCGAGAAGATTGATAAGAACAACGCCAGTGGTTCGAAGAAGCCGATCAAAACATGGTCGCGCCGATCGACCATCGTGCCAGATTTCGTGGGGCACACGTTCATGGTGCATAACGGAAAAGTTTTTAACTCGGTGTTTGTCACCGAGAACATGGTGGGCCACAAGCTCGGGGAGTTTTCGCCAACGCGAATCTTCAAGAAGCACGGGGCGCACACCGCTAAAGTAGCGAAATAGCGCCGCCGGTGGCGAAAACGGAAGTCAGCAATGAAATCCGCAATCACCATCAGTATCGCAATCGCTCTCGCGCTTAACGCGAGCGCCGGTCAACCCGGTGACAGTTCTTTGCCAATTACAGATTCTGAAAACTCCGAAGCGACAGCAATTGTCGCTCTGGAGAAATTGTTCGCAGAAAATAGAAAGCTAAAAGTTGAAGTGGAGGAAGCCAAAAAAAGTGTAGCCGCCGCAACAGCCGAGGCCGAAATTTTCAAGAGACAGGTAAAAGAACTCACGGACCGCATGGAAGCGCTAGGTGCCAGCACGACAAACCCATCGAAACTGGAGCAGCGACTCTTGCAGGCCGTGCATGATCTTCAACTCAGCGACAAAGCCCGAAAGGAGCTTAGTGCCGAACTGATAC
The DNA here is from genome assembly GCA_945868985.1 of Prosthecobacter debontii. Classification (GTDB taxonomy): domain Bacteria; phylum Verrucomicrobiota; class Verrucomicrobiia; order Chthoniobacterales; family Chthoniobacteraceae; genus SXWH01. The sequence goes on from CAMBOD010000231.1 coordinate 2,376, forward strand.
GACTCGCGAAAATTGCATCTGAGTTTCTAAAGAAACAAGATGCCGAGACCAAACTTGTCGTAGAGGCTGAGTTGAAGAAAGTGGACGATGTTCTCAACAAAGCCGTGCTCGGCGACATGATTGAGGAAGTAGCAAAAGCAAATGCGCCAATGACTGACCTTCTTAACGGAAAAGTCAGCGCGATGAAGCCGGAACTGGGATGCGTAGTCATCAATCTCGGTGCCAAGAGTGGCGTCAAAGTAGGCATGCCATTCCAAGTCCTTCGCGGCTCAAAGTTGATAGCCACAGTTCGTGTTGTTGATACGCGCCAAGCTTTTGCCGGAACAGTCATTCAGAATCTCGTGACAGACAAAGACCCGATACAACTGGGTGACACCGTAAAGGTGGACGCCCAACTCAATTAACCATTTCTAAACCAACTACAATTTAACCGCTCACATGGAAGTAAAAGCCATCTACCGTTCAGCTCGAATGTCGGCCTTCAAGGTTCGCGACGTGACTCGCGAAATCCAAGGCCGTCCAGTCGCTGCCGCACTCGACATCGTGGCCTTCAGCCCTAAGAAAGCAGCTTTCTTTGTGCAGAAGACACTCAAGAGCGCCATTGCAAACGCTGAAAACAACCACAACCTCCGCGCCGAAAAACTCGTCGTGAAGGAAGCAGTTGCAGGCGAGGGCATGACCATCAAACGATTCATCCCCAAAGCACGCGGCAGCGCGGGTCCGATTCGCAAGCGCACCTGCCACATCTTCATCACACTTTCCGACGAAATCGAAATCAAACGTCGTGCACCAAAAGCGAAAGCCAAGGCCGGCGCCACAAAGAAGGCTCCGAAGAAGGCTGAAACCTCCAACGAATAATCATGGGACAGAAAACCAATCCGATAGGCTTCCGCCTCGCAGTCAACAAAGACTGGCGCTCCAAATGGTTCGCCACGCGCAAGGAATTTCCAGAATTCCTTTCCAGCGACATCAAAATCCGCGCCTATGTAAAAGACAAACTGCGCCTAGCCGCAGTGTCGAAAATCGTCATTGAGCGCGCTTGGAACAGCCTTCGCGTTACCGTTCACACCGCACGTCCCGGTATTGTTATCGGTCGCAAGGGTGCTGAAATCGAGAGCATGACAGCTGAGATTTCCAAGCTCGCAGCTGGAAAGCAGGTCAAAATTGACATCATCGAAATCAAGAACGCTGACATTGATGCGCAGCTTGTGGCGGAAAACATCGCCATGCAGATTGAGCGCCGTATCAGCTTCCGCCGTGCGATGAAGAAGACGATGCAAATCACGATGGAACAAGGTGCGCAAGGCATCAAAGTCCGTTGCGCAGGCCGCCTCGGTGGAGCTGAAATCAGCCGTGCAGAGTGGTATCGCGAGGGCAAAATCCCGCTTCACACACTGCGCACTCCTATTGACTACGGTTTTGCAGAGGCCCACACGACCTACGGAATCATCGGCATCAAATGCTGGATTTGCCGTGGCGACAACGCCGCTGCCAACGAAGTGAAAGAAGGGGAGCAGCAGCCCCGCCGCGAACGCCGTGAGCGCCGCGGACCACAAGACGAGGCACCTGCAGAAGCAGCGCCCGCTCAAGCAACAGCCTAATTTAGCGAAAAGGAGACACGACTATGCCTTTGATGCCCAAACGAGTGAAGTATCGCAAATCCCACCGCGGCAGCCGCGCCGGGATGGCTTCACGCAATATCAACCTCGACTACGGAATCTTCGCGCTTCAAACACTTGAACGCGCTTGGATTACAAACACTCAGATCGAAGCCGCGCGCGTTGCCCTCACCCGCAACATGAAGCGCAAAGGCAAACTCTGGATTCGTATTTTCCCCGACAAATCCGTCACCGCCCGCCCGCCTGAAACTCGAATGGGTAAAGGTAAAGGCCAGCCCGAATACTGGGTCGCCACAGTGCGTCCCGGAAACATCCTCTTTGAATTGGACGGCGTCTCCGAGACGACGGCACGCGAGTCACTCCGCCTTGCAGCGGACAAGCTTCCGGTGCGCACCAAATTCCTGACACGTCATAGCTAACCGCCGCGCATGAAGATCCAAGAAATCCGAGAACTCACACCTGACGAACTCCGCGCCCGCAAGCGCGAGTTGCGCGAGCAAGTCTTTCACCTGCGCCTTCAACAGGCCAGCGGCCAGCTCGAAAAACCGAGCGAACTTCGCAGCCTCCGTCGCGAAATCGCACGCATCGAGACCGTGCTCACACAAAAATCCAAGCCTGCACAGGCGGCTAAATAACCAATTACCATGAGCGAACCCGCAACCATCGAAACGCCCGCTAAAGGCTCCAGCAAAAAGGAGCGCGTCGGAACCGTTGTATCGAACAAAATGCAAAAAACTCTGGTGGTTGAAACAACCACCCGCGTGCCGCATCCGAAATTCGGAAAAATCGTGAAGCACATCAAAAAGTTTTACGCCCACGACGAAGAAGGAAAGGCGCAGATTGGCGACCTCGTCCGCATCGTCGAAG
>CAMBOD010000232.1 GCA_945868985.1 Prosthecobacter debontii
AAAGAAATGCCCGACGTGAGCAGGAGCGGCGACATCAAGACCAACGAAGACATCTCCTGCCCGAACTTCTTTAAATTGGGAGACAAGTGGATGCTCCTTTGCATCAGCCACATTCGCGGCTGCCGCTACTACCTCGGCCAGTGGAAGGACGAGCAATTCACGCCCGACTTCCACGCACGCATGAACTGGAGCCTCTCCGACGGCATGAAAGACGGCGGGCACGGCGGAGAATTCTTCGCCCCCGAAAGCCTCCTCGCCCCGGACGGGCGGCGCATCATGTGGGCGTGGTGCTTCGCCTCCAGCAGAAGCGGCGGCAATTCCTTGTGGGACGGCATCCTCTCCCTCCCGCGCGAACTCAGCCTCCCTGCCGACGGCATCCTCCGCATCCGCCCCATCAAAGAACTCGAACAACTCCGCTACAGCCCAGTCACTGAGCAGTCGTTCGTGGTGAAAAGCGGCACACCTCATCGCCTCGAACGCATCTCAGGCGACACCATCGAAATCAAAATCAACATCCAGCAGAGCGAGGCCCAGCGCTACGGAGTCCGCCTCTTTGCCGACAAAGAGAACGGCAAAGGACTCGACCTCATCGTCGAGCCCGCAAAAAAGACAATCCAGCTCGGCAGCACCACCGCCCCCTTCGAACTAAAGTCCGGCGAAGACATCCAGCTCCGCATCTTCGTGGATCGCCGCACCGTCGAAATCTTCGCCAACGACCGCCAGTCCATCGTCAAACAACACGACTACGAGCCCGGCGATACCGGCATCAGCCTCTTTTGCGATGGTGGTGATATGGAAGTGAAAGAAATCCATAGCTGGAAAATGGCCGCAACGATTCCTTGGTAGCTCGGCTTTTTGGCATATGCGCAGGCTTTTGTTTTGAGGTGCCTAAAGGCGGATGTCGCCTATATAGCCCAGCGCAATATCTGCGGTCGGCTCGGAGGATTGAAATGTGGAAACTCTAGTTGGAAAATGTGCATGGTGAGCATTTTTGTGGTGCGAGTTGCATTGGACACTCGACAGCCGTCCGCGGAGTCCTTATCCCCACGCGCTCTATGAAAGCTAAAGTCATCGTGATGCCAAAGCGCAGCATCCTCGATCCGCAGGGTGTGGCTGTGCGCGACGCCATGCGCCACCACGGCCTGCCCGGCGCGCAGAGCGCCCGCGTGGGGAAAATGATCGAACTCGAAGTGGGCGGCGCGACCGAGGCGCAACTCCACGAAATCGCGCGCGATTTGCTGAGCAATCCAGTCGTGGAGGATTACGAACTGGTGATCGAAAAGTAAGCCATGAAAGCCGCCGTCATCCGTTTTCCAGGATCGAATTGTGATCAAGACTGCCATCTTGTTTTGAAGGAGTTTGGTTTTGCGACCGACTACGTCTGGCACAAGGAGGACAGCGTTGCGGGCTACGATTTGATCGTGCTACCGGGCGGTTTCAGCTACGGGGATTACCTGCGGTGCGGAGCTATCGCACGTTTTTCGCCGGTGATGAAATCCGTCATCGAGCAGGCGAAGCGTGGCGTGCTGGTGATGGGCATTTGCAATGGCTTCCAGATTCTTTGCGAAAGCGGACTGCTCCCCGGCGCACTCATTCGCAATCGCGATTTGCATTTCATCTGCGAGCACGTCCGTCTGCGCGTGGATAATACGAGCAACCCATTTCTTTCCGCCGCCCAAGTGGGGCAGGTGCTGAATGTGCCCATCGCGCACGGGGAGGGGAGCTACACTGCCGACGCAGCGACGCTCGCTTCGCTGAATGCCGAGGGGCGCGTGCTCGTTCGTTATTGCGACATCAACGGCAAGACGGGCGATGCTACGAATCCAAACGGTGCGCTGGAAAACATCGCGGGCATTTGCAATGCGACGCGCAATGTTTTCGGTCTCATGCCCCATCCCGAGCGCGCTTGCGATGCACACCTTGGCAGCACGGATGGCCGTGTGTTTTTCCAAAGCATCCTCGCAACGCTCGGCAAGGCGCAGGCGGCGTAGGGCGTTTGGTTATTTCCGCTTGCGACCCGCCTTCACGGTGGCGCGCGCCTTTTTTCCTTCGTGGGAAAGTTGCGAGACGATGCTTTCCAGCGCGGCTAGGCCGAAGCTGATCTTTTTGAAGAACGAGGGATTGTGCGGCACGAGGATGAAGCGCGGGTGCCGTCCCCAGAGTTCGCGCAGTTTTGCATCCAGGCGCACCGCTTCTGCGAGTGACTCATTGCGAATCGGATTGCCGCCTTCGATGGACGCGCCGCCTACCGCTGCCGTCTCGAAAAAGATCACCGCATCGTAGCGTCTCAGTTCCGCTTCGAGCGTTGTGCCTACGAATTCAAAATAGTCACCATCGCCGCCCGGCCAGTAAGCCGCGCCATCCACCGTCCCACGGTCGCAGAGCAGAGTCCGCCCCGGATAGAGCGCTGCCTGCACGTCCTCCAGATTCCTCTGCACATTAAATATCGCCGTTTGTGCGTAGCTCAGCGCATGACCTTCTCCCGAGCGGGGAAAGCCGCCCTGAAAAAGAATCGTCGTAGCCTCGGGCACAATCACCACGGGATCGCCAATCTCGCGTCGAAAAAGATCCGCCGCCGTCGTCTTTCCTCCGCCGGGGCCGCCTGTGAGAACGATCCGTCTGCATTTTCGGGGTGTTGGTTTCGTTTTCATAAAAGGAGCGATGAAGCAGTGATAGTCAGGCGGTCAGCGCCGTCGCTGGTTATTTATGCGATGGGCAGCCTTACCAAGGCTGTGATGCTTTCGTCTGTTTCCGCAAGCAATTGAATGGAGCCGCCGTGGGATTGCACGATCCATTGCGCGATGGTGAGGCCGAGGCCGCATCCTTCCACGTGGCCCTGTGCATTTTCTCCGCGCACAAAGCGCGTGAAGACTTTCTCAAGCGACTTCGGGTTGAGTTTTTTGCTCGTGTTCGTAATTCGCAGTTCGGCCATGCCGCCAGCTTTTCGCAGTGCGATGACGATGGTTCCGTTGGGGCGGTTGTATTTCACCGCGTTGTCCGAGAGGATGAGCAGAAGCTGTCGCAGCCGGTGCCGGTCTCCGGCGATCTCGATGTCGCTGCACGCATCGAGTGTTACTTTGATGCCGTGTGCATCGGCGAGGATTTTTGCGTCATCGAATGCCTCGTCCACGATCTCGCGGAGATGCACAGGGCGTCGTTCCAGTTCGAGAAGTCCGGCATCCGCTTTCGTGAGGAGTGTGAGCGAATCCACGATGTGTGTGAGGCGTCTCACTTCATCGATCTGCCCGTCAATCCATGCAGTTTGCTCCGCCGGAAGCGAGGCACCATCCCGCAGAGCTGTTTCCAATTGTGCGCGCATGATCGTGAGCGGGGTCTTCAGTTCGTGGGATGCGCTCAAGGTGAATTCGTGGATGCGGTTGAAGGACTGATCCAGCCGGGCCGTCATTGAATTAAAACCCGCAGTGAGTTTGTCCACCTCATCACCGTTCATGCTGCGGGGAATCGGCTCGCGCAGATTGTTGGTATCAATTTTCTCCACGGCAGCGGCCAGCCCGCGCAGCGGTTTTAAAACCCGGTGCATCCACAGCCATCCGACACCCAGCAGTGCGGGGACGGCGGCTAGAAAAATGACGGTGGAAAGCTCGGCAGAAACATCCTTGTGCAGTTCAGGAACTCCCCGCTCTGCGAATTCTTTCGGTTCCTCGACGAACTCATGATAGCCAAGCCACGAAACAAGAACGAGGCACACCGCTGCGATGGCCGCATAGCCCAGACCCGCTCGTTTGATGATCGTCATGCCGGTTCCCTCATCACGTAGCCCTCACCGCGAACGCTGTGCAGGAGCTTATCGCATTGGTCGGTATCAATTTTCTCCCGCAACTTGCTGACATACACATCCACCAGATTCGTGCCGGGGTCGAAATTATAGTCCCACACCTTTTCCAGCAGCAGCATCCGGCTGCACACACGACCGGCGGAGCGCATGAGATATTCCAGCAGGCGAAACTCACGCGTCGTCAGCTCGATTTTCCGCCCCTGGCGTTCCGCCGTGCGCGAAATTGTGTCCAGCGTCAGGTCCGCCACGCGCAGCACCGGAGTCTTCACATCCGTTCCACGCCTCACCAGCGCATGCACACGCGCCACGAGTTCCTCCAGCGCAAATGGCTTCGCCAAATAATCCTCCGCACCCGCATTCAGCCCCTCCACACGTTCGTTCACCTGCCCGCGCGCTGAAAGCAGCAGCACCGGCGTCTGGTTGCCCTTTGACCGCATTTGCTTCAGCACACTCAGCCCGTCGCGACCGATGATCATGATGTCGAGCACGACGCCGTCAAACGGAGTGGACTCCACCGCAGCGAGCGCAGCGTCCCCATCGCGCAACACATCCACCGCAAAACCTTCTTCCTTCAAAGCCTTGGAAATAAAGGCCGCAGTTTTCTTATCATCTTCGACAACGAGGAGGCGCACGCCCCTATCTTTCAAAGAACCGCCATCCCCGCAAGGCTCAAACCACACCTCGTTTTTTGCATTACACACAGTGCCCATAGATATTATGTGTATGGAGGCAGTGTTTCAAAATTCGTCTGATGAATAGGGATGTGCTTCTTGGGTGAATTGTAATTAAAAAACCGTTCATCTTGCTTGTTTCCTGCTAATCTGACCCTTCCGCCTAGCGGAAAAAGCGCTCATACTCGACAGCTCGTAAAACAGACATGCCAGCCAGCTTCACGAATTTCCTAAGGACACAGACCGACTACCTTGTGTTTGTCGGGCCGAGCAAGTAATTTTCTGTAAAAGAGGCGAGTGTCAGACGGAAGGCGGGATGGATTGATGCATGTTGAGGTAAGTTTTTGAAGATTCCCAATCGTCGGAAGTTTC
>CAMBOD010000233.1 GCA_945868985.1 Prosthecobacter debontii
ATCACTGCAAAGCGCAGCACTGCTGCGGAAGCGGAGGAAAAAGCCAAAAAGGCTGCTGCCGAGAAAGCTGCGCCCAAAAAGGCGCTAAAAGAAAAAGCGAAACCAGCCAAGCCAGCAGAGGCTATTTCGCTGATTGACGGTCCCGAAAAGTCGAAGAAGCCTCGCGAGCGAATTCAGTCCACTCTGAATAACCGCATCTCCCTGCCGAAAATTACGGGTATTAACACCCCCGCCGAGCCAGTAGCCGCGCCGGAGCCTGTAGCCCCTCCACTTCCTGCGAACACGACGACCGGAGTGAACGAGAGCGGCGAAAAGATTCTTCACATCAAGCCGCCTATCATCGTGAAAGATCTGGCGACTGCGATGCAGTTGAAGCCCTTCAACCTCATCAAGGATTTGATGAGCATGGGCATCTTCGCCAACCAGAATCAGACCATCGAACCTGATGTCGCTGCAAAAGTTTGCGAAAAGAACGGCTGGAAATTTGAAAAGGAGAAGCGCGAAAAAGGAGCCGGAGTTCACAAACCCGACCAAAAAGTCGAAGCGCCGCCGGCACCCAAGAAGGAACAGATCGCAGCCAAACCTGACGAACTGAAACACCGCGCACCAATCGTGGTTTTCATGGGCCATGTGGACCACGGCAAGACGACGCTGATGGATACGATTCGCAAAACGCGGGTTGCCCATGGCGAAGCGGGCGGAATCACGCAGCACATCGGCGCCTACTCCGTAAAGCACAAAGATAAAAACGGGAAGGAACACTCGATCACCTTCCTTGATACGCCGGGCCATGCTGCATTTACATCCATGCGCGCACGCGGTGCAAACGTCACCGATATCGTCGTGCTCGTCGTGGACAGCGGCGACGGCATCATGCCGCAGACTCTGGAAGCACTCAGCCATGCGAAAGCTGCGAATGTGAAAATCATCGTGGCGATCACGAAGATTGATATGCCGAACGCCAACGTGGATCGCGTGAAAGGCCAGCTACAGGAAAAAGGCCTCACCCCGGAAGACTGGGGTGGCGAGACCATCGTATGCCCAGTTTCCGCAGTAAAAGGCACAGGCCTCGACGCACTACTTGAGAGCATCCTTCTTGAAACAGAGATGCTTGAATTGCGCGCCAGCGAGAGCGTGCCTGCGCGCTGCACGGTCATCGAAGCACAAGTCGAACAAGGTCGTGGCCCTACCGCTACGGTCATCGTCCGCATGGGAACTTTGAAAATCGGTGCGCCGTTCATCTGCGGCGACTACTCGGGCAAAGTGAAAGGGCTCGTGGATGAGTTCGGAAAAAACATGAAGGAAGCTGGCCCCGCAACGCCTGCAAAAGTGATCGGATTCAGCGGAATGCCCAATGCCGGCGACGAACTCCTCGTTATGGAAAACGAGAAGACGGCACAGCAACTCAGCAACGACCGCCTTGAAGAAAAGCGCCTTGGAAAACTCACCCAGCCGAAACGCGCCACGCTCGAAAATCTTTTTGCGACCATCGCTGACGGCAAGAAACCCACACTCAATCTCGTCGTCAAAGGTGACGTGCAGGGCTCAATGGAAGCGATCATCACTTCCGTCGGACAAATTGACAGCCGCAAGGTGGACTTGAATATCGTCCACTCCGCAGTGGGAGCCATCTCGGAAAATGACGTGCTTCTCGCCGCAGCTAGCAACGCGGTGGTCATCGGCTTTAATACCAAAACAGAAAACAACGCCGCAAATGCAGCGAAGCGCGAAGGGGTGCAGATCAAACTATTCTCCATCATCTACGAACTGATCGATCAGGTGAAGGAAGCGATGGCGGGATTGCTCGAACCCGAGAACCGCGAACAGGTCATCGGCCACGCACAAGTGAAGCAGGTTTTCGATCTCACCAAGGGAGTCGTCGCCGGTTGCTATGTGAACGATGGGCGCATTTCGCGCACCGGACGCGCCCGTTTGCTGCGCAACCGCCAGCCAATTTACGATGGCGCACTCGCGACACTCCGTCGTTTCCAAGACGATGTGAAGGAAGTCCGCAGCGGCCTCGAATGTGGTATCAAACTCGGCGACTACAACGATTACGAAGTCGGCGATATCATCGAGTGCTACCTACTGGAAAAAGTGCCACAGACACTGTGACGCACCGTTGATGTCCCGGTATGGGTGACTGAAGCCCCTCGGCTTCACGTCCAACCGCCAGTCAACACACAGCCAACATCCTTTCAACTCACTCGCCATGAAAAACCGTCTCGACCGCGTTAATGAACTCATCAAACGCGAGCTAAGCGAACTCGTCCGCCGTGAGATCACTTTCACGGCCAAACTCGTCACGGTGCAGGAAGTGGACATCACGCCCGACCTCAAGCATGCCCACGTTTACATCGGCGTTCTCGGCACGCTTGATGAAAAGAAGCAGGCACTCGCAGCATTGCACGATCACCGCAAGCGCTTTCAAAAAGAACTCGCGAAGCGGGTCGTCATCAAATGGACACCACAACTCCATTTCGCACTCGATACCGCAGGTGAACGTGGCGACCGCGTGCTCAATTTGCTCGACCAACTAGACATCCCAAAAGAAGCGCCACTCGAGGAGGAAAAGCATGACTGAAAATTGTTCTCTCGCGCAAATCGCGGACTTGCTCCGTGAAAAACAGCGCTTTGTCGTAGTCTCCCACATTCGTCCCGATGGCGACGCGCTGGGCTGCACACTGGCGATGGGACTTTGCCTGCGACAGCTCGGCAAGGACGTCACACTCTGGAACGAAGACGGATGCCTCGAAAAATTTGAATGGCTCCCCCACTCCGCTCTCGTCAAGCAACCGCCTTCGGAGCCGCAGAAATTTGATGTCGCGCTTGTGCTTGATACCGCAGTGAAAGATCGCGTCGGCAAGTGTCTCGATGCAATCGGTCACGCCGATGTTTGGGTGAACATTGATCATCACGTTTCCAATCCGCGCTTTGGCGACCTCAATTACATAGACTCTACCTCGCCAGCCACCGGGCAGATATTGTTTGAGTTGTTCCGCCAGTGCGGACTGCCGCTCACTTACGAAATGGCCGACAACCTTTACGTGGCGATCAGCACCGACACGGGAAGCTTCCAGTATCCGAGCACCACTGCACGCACCTACGAAATCGGCGCGGAACTCGTGAAACTCGGAGTCAACGTCGGCAACCTCTCGCAGCGTCTCTACGAGAGCTATCCGCGCCGCCGAATCGAACTGCTGAAATCCCTACTCAACGCACTTCAGTTTTCGAGCAATGACCGCGTAGCCAGCTTTGCTCTCACGCAGGAAACCAGCAAATCACTCGGCGTAAAACCCGACGACAACGAAGGACTCATTGATACCATCCGCGCCGTCGAGGGCGTCATTGTCGCTGTATTTTTCGAGGAGTTGGAGGATGGCCGTGTCCGCGTCTCGCTCCGCTCAAAGAATCCGAGCACAGATGTTTGCAAAGTCGCACTACAATTTGGCGGTGGCGGTCACACCCTTGCAGCAGGCATTCGCATGAAAGGCCCGCTCGCTGACGCACAGGCAAAAATACTCCAATCAATTGATGAACAACTTCCGCGAAATTGACGGTGTCCTGCTCGTGGACAAAGCGGCTGGCATGACGTCCCACGACGTCGTCGCCATCGCACGTCGCGCACTGGGCACAAAAAAAATCGGCCACTGCGGCACGCTCGATCCACTTGCCACGGGATTGCTCATCCTCACGCTCGGGCGCGGCACCAAGATTCAGGATTTGATCATGGCCGAGGACAAAGAATACGTCGGCACACTCAAACTCGGTGAAGTCACTGACAGCCAGGATGCCGATGGCGTCGTGACGGAAACAAAGCCCGTCCCGCCGCTGACCCGCGAGCAGATTGACGCGGCGTTCGCTAAATTTCAGGGCGACTTTTACCAGACGCCGCCGATGGTGAGCGCAATCAAACAGGGCGGCGTCCCGCTCTACAAACTCGCCCGCAAGGGGCAGACAGTTGAGCGTGAGCCGCGCTTCGTCCATGTCTTCGCCCATCAGATCAACGAAGTGCGTTTGCCGGAAATAGATTTCCGTGTGGTTTGCTCGAAAGGATTTTACGTCCGCACCTACGCGCACGACATCGGGCAGGAACTCGGTTGCGGCGCCCACCTTCGCTCACTGCGTAGGACAAAGAGTGGCAAGTTCAGTGTGGATTTGGCCGTAAGCACGGAAGCTCTTAAAAATGGCGACATAAATGCCGTGCTCTCCAAAGTGCTGTCGCTGCCGCAAGTCTCCATTCTTCGCGGCGCATAGGAGCAGTCGTGAGAATCCTCCATTCCATCGCCGAGCTTTCCGAACTGCCAGGGCCGCTAGTGCTCGCTGTCGGCGTGTTTGACGGCGTGCACCTTGGCCATCGCGCAGTCATCCAGAGAGCCCTCGCGGATGCCCGCGCTACTGGTGGCACTACCGTAGTCGTAACATTCGATCCACATCCCGCCCGCGTGCTGCGTCCCGAACAATCACCTCTCCTGCTCACCTGCATTCAACACAAACAACAACTCATCTCGGCGCTCGGCGTCGAGAATTTGCTCATCGTCCCATTCGATAAAACAGTTGCTGCGATGGAACCGTCTGAATTCATCCGTGAAATCGCCACGGCAGCAAAACCACTCCGACAAATCTGTGTCGGAGAAAATTGGTCTTTTGGCAAAGGAAGGACTGGAAACATCCACCTGCTCAAAACACTTGGCGAAAACATGGGATTCGCAGCGATAGGCATTCCAGATGTGCAAATGAACGAACGTCCGGTGAGCAGCACTGCGATTCGCAATGCCGTGCAAGCCGGTGACATCACCACAGCGGCAAAACTACTGGGACGCAACTTCAGC
>CAMBOD010000234.1 GCA_945868985.1 Prosthecobacter debontii
TATTCGACTGGAGTTTCTTTTTGACGAAACACGCGATTCAGCCGCCGTAGCTGCTTTCCACGCGCTTCGCGACATCAAGATAGCCGTAGTCGGACTCGTAAATTTCCTTGAAGCATGTGAGTGCTTCATCGCGTTTACCCATTTTGTCAAAAGTAAGCCCGAGATTGTAGAGGATTTCTTTTTTGAGGCTGTCCATCCCGATGATTTCGCTGGCGGCCTTTTTGAATTGTGTAACGGCAAGGTCGAACATCCCTTTTTGCACAAAGCACTGACCGAGGAGATTGATGGCTTTCAGGCGAACATTGGGATTTTGTTGAGCTCGTTGCAATTCAGGTATCGCCTCGGTAAACTGCTCGGCATTCTTCAGCGCCTCGCCGTATTCATAGCGGAGTTGGAGATCCGTGGGGTTGTCGGCTACGCGTTTTTTTGCCGTCTCGATCACGGAGCCGTCCCTTTGCTTGATGAGCATATCGAGTTCGTCCGCGTAGGGTTGGGCCTCGGGATGAGAGGAGTCCACATTTGCCAACCAATCCTGTAGAGACTTGATGCGCCGATCCAATTTACGAAATTCCAGATCGCTCTGTTTACGCGCGATGTTGGCGTCGCCTCCGTTCAGCAAGGTATTTGTGTGGGTGAAAAACCAGATTGCATTTTCGAGGTAACCATCTGCCTCTTCCGCTGGGCCATTATCGGCGAGTGTTACTTCAAACCATTGCTCATAAAGACTGGCGAGACGGCGAGAGAGATCCACGTTGGCCTGCTGGGGCTCCCACGCCTCATAGACTTCGCTGACTTGCTGGCCGATTTGATCCGCAGTGCGAACGATCTTCGCACGGTTTTCGAGTGCGACGGCTTCGTCTTTTTTGCCGAGCAGATCGCGGAAGTTCATGTTGCCGCCACTTTGCGCAACCTCCTCCCACTTGCCCTTCTTTAATGTCGCAGAAGCCGAGGCATCCTTGCTTTTTTTGATCGCGTCCAAATCGCTGGGAGTGATCTGGACGATGCGGTTGTAAACGGCGACTGCTTTGTCGTTCTCGCCGATATTCGAATAATGAGCGGCGAGCTGGTGCATGATTTTCGTATCCTTCGGACTCGCACCGACGAGCGTTTCCAATGCAAACGAAGCAACTTCTGGGAATCCCGCCTTGTTGGCCGCTTCGAACAACAGTTGGTTTGCTTGGGTGCTTTGAGGATCGTTGGCGAGCGATTTCTCAGCGAGTTCCATCGCCACGAGAGGATCTTTTTTTACCGAGCCGCTGCTGGTGATGCTAAACGTGGTTCCAGCGAGCGAGAAAGAGTTTCTCCTGCCTTTGTTTTGAGCAAGCGATGCTGCTCGCGCCAGCTTGCGGCCATCGAGGAAGCCAGGCGCTTCCTTCAAAACAGTCAGCACGAGTTGGAGGACGTAGCCATGATTGCCGATTTCATTCGCATGTTTTGCTTTGAGGAAAAGCGCACGCGCATTGGCGGAAAGTTCTTGTTCGGTCGTGATGGGCATATTGCGGGACTAAGGACACTAGCATCCTCGCTAGTCGCTGACAATGGGCTCGCACACCTTTTTAATCTGAAAGTCCCGTAACCTTTTCGATGAACTCCGCTATTTTGCAGGCGGAGCGGCTTTCTTTTTGTCCGAGAGCTTGAAGACCATCTTCAAGAAATCAGCTTCCTTCTTTGCATTGTCGCTGAAATTTGAAAAGCCGTGCTCAAAGATCACGAGGAAGCAAAATGTGGATGCGATAAATAGCGCGAACCAAAATGCGGCACGGATGAGATTCATGGGCTGCTCTCTCGTAATGCAAGAGACGTGCTAGCGCAAAATGTTTCTCAGTGAATGATGCCTGATGCTTCAAAAGTTTTGATACCGAGGAGAGACGAGAGAGGCGTGACTTTTCCCGCAATGCTGTGCATAAGCCCACGCCGAAAGGCAAAACTAGTAACCTTATGATCAAGAAAATAATTCCGCTGGTGCTGGTGTGTTTGGCTTTCTTTGGAACTGTGCAAGCGCTGGATGATGCGAAGCCTTTCAATACTTTTGGTCACCGTGAGGTAATCCGGATGGCGTGCATCGGCGACAGCATCACGCAGGCGGATGCGTATGTGTCTGCGCTGCGGACGGCTCTTGGCAAGCAGTGGGAAGTGACGAATTTCGGAGTGAGCGGGGCGACGATGCTGAAGAAGGGCGACAATCCTTACAACCGGCTGGGGCAATACGGGCAGGCGATGCAGAAAAAGCCGGACGTGGCGACCATCATGCTCGGCACGAATGATTCGAAGCCGGGGAACTGGGCGCACAAGGCGGAATTCGAGGCGGACTACAAGGCGGTGATTGCGGATTTGAAAAAGGCGAACCCGAAGGTGGTGATTTACTGCTGCGTGCCGCCGCCTGCGGGAGGGAACAAGTGGGGAATCAACGGCGAGGTCATTAAAAACGAAATTCAGCCGATGGTGCGGAAGCTGGCGAAGGAGACTAATTGCTACGTGATAGATTTGCAGGAGCCGTTGACCGGAAAGAACTGCATCCCCGACGGCGTGCATCCCAACGTGGATGGCCACAAACTGATGGCTGCTGCGATTTACAAGGCACTGACGGGAAAGCCCATCCCGGCTGCGGCACCCGCACACTAGCGCAGTTTAGTTCCCCTCTTCGTCGTCGGGACCCCACAGGTGTTCTTTTTGCCACTTGGTCTCGTAGAGCTTGCAGAGCCCGAGGGCAGGGGCGACGCCGCCGCTGTAGGTAGCAGTGGTGGAGTATTGTTTGTCTTCGTCATACCAGCCGACGGCGACGATGGCGTGATCAAAGTGCTCGCCGAGGAGTTCGATGACTTTGTCGAGGACTTCTTGCTGTGCGGCGTTCATGTGTTTGGAGAAAAGACCGAAATAGGAGAATGTGAAGTGGAATTGTGGGGCCTTTACGCTGATGGAACAGGCACCGCAGGATGAGGCTCACCGACGGCTGAGGACTGGAGTGCGTTGTGGATGATGTTGGTGAGGCTGCGAGAGAGGTAGGGTTTGGGCAAGTAGTTGACGCCTTCGATGAGGCTTTTGTTCGTGGCGAAAAGTTCGGTGCTGTAGCCGCTGGTGTAGATGACTTTCAGCCCGGGCTTGCTGGCGAAACAATGGCGGGCGACGTCGAGGCCGCTGGCTTCGCCGGGCATGACCATGTCGGTGAGGAGGACGTCCACCCGGTTTTTGACTTCGGGCCACATGGCGATGGCCGCGTCACCACTCTCGGCCTCGATGACGCGGTAGTTGTAGCTGTTGAGCACCTCTACGACAAGTGCCCGGACGGATGCGTCATCTTCGACGACGAAGATGGTGTGAGTGCCGTCGTCGCTCTCGGACTCGCATGCTTCCGGGATGACTTCGTCGGCCTTGCCCTCGGTGATGGGGAGGAAGATATAGAATGTGCTGCCCTGCCCGGGGGCGGTGACGACTTCGATCCATCCTTGGTGCTGTTTGACGATGCCATAGACGGTGGCTAGGCCCATGCCGGTTCCTTTGCTCACTTCCTTGGTGGTAAAAAATGGCTCGAAGATGCGGGAGCGCGTGGAGCTATCCATGCCGCATCCGGTGTCGGTGACGCTGAGGCGGAGGAATTCGCCGGGGCGCGAGTCGGGATGGGTGGCGCTCTCGGCGTCGAAGCGGACGTGGGCGGTGGAGATGGTAATGATGCCGCCATTTAGCATGGCGTCGCGCGAATTGAGGGTGAGGTTCATCAACACCTGCTCGATGCTGGTGAGGTCGGCGAAAAGATGCGGGATGTCCTTTGCCAGTTCGGTGTGAAGGGTGATTTTCTCGCCGAGCAGCCGGCGGAGCATGGTGCCGAGGCCGAGGATCGCCTGATTTAAATCAATCGCGCGAAGACGCATGATACCACGGCGGGAAAAGGTGAGCAGTTTGCGTGTAAGATCAGCGGCCCGCCCGGCTGCGCTGTTGATTTGCTGGAGGGAGGAGGTGATTTCCACAGGCGCGGCGTTCGTGTCAATGTGGAGGCTCGCGTGGCCCTGGATGATGGTGAGGAGGTTATTGAAGTCGTGCGCAATGCCTGCGGCGAGCTGACCGATGGCGTCCATTTTCTGCGCCTGGCGGAGTTGGGCCTCCAGTTGCAGCCGCTCGGATATATCCTGCACCATGAGGAGAACGTGCGGCTCGCCGGCGAGATTGAGTGGCTCCAGAGAAAGCAGTGCGTGGCGCAGTTCGCCGCCGCGTGTGCTGATTTGCGCCTCGGCGTCGCGGACGATTTTTCCATCGCGCACCTGCCCGAGAAAACGGGCTTCGTAATCGAGACAAAGGCCAAGGTTGAACGGCGTGCGTCCGATCACGTCGTCGCGGCTGAAACCGGTCATCTGGAGGAATGCGTCGTTCACATCAATGAAGCGCTGCGCCTGCAAAGTCTGGATCGCCTGAGGAATGGGGCTGTTGTGAAATGCCTGCGAGAAGCGCTCCTCGGATGAGCGCAATTCTGCCGTGCGCTCCTCGACCATGTGTTCGAGTTCATCGAGCCGGAGCTGGGCCTGACGCGTGACTAGCCACATCTTGGTGAGCGCGTGGCTGAGTTGGAGCACCTCGACGTTGTCGAAAGGTTTTTTCAGCAACACGAGGTTGTCGCTCACGCCGAGCTTCTCGGTCATTTTCTCCCACGAGTAGTCGGAGTATGCGGTGCAGACGACGACCTGCAACGCGGGGTCGGCCTTCCATAAATGCGAAATGGTCTCGATGCCGTCCCAGCCCGGCGGCATACGGACATCTACAAACGCCATCGCAAAGGGATTCCCGTCCTTGATGGATTGCACGACTTTCTCCAGCGCTTCGCGGCCTTGAAAGGCGGACTC
>CAMBOD010000235.1 GCA_945868985.1 Prosthecobacter debontii
AAAACGCAACGCACCTTCGCGCCCTGAGCGTCCGCGCAAAAATGCGTAGAGCGGCAGCAGCGCTAGCAGCGCCAGCGCCCACGGATATTGAAACTCGAAGCCTTCGCTCATGTGCTGATGCGCAGCGTTTCTAGTGCTGCGAGAATTTGTGCGGCTTGTGTGCGAAGTTCATCCGTCGTCGGTGCTGGTGCGAGCGGCGCGAATTTCGCCACCTCCACCGGCGCAAAAAAATGCGCGAGCTGTGTAGAAAGCTCCGGCGTGCAGCGCGGATGCTTTGCGAGGAAAGCGAGCAATTCCTCCGGCGTCTGGCCGCGACCCGGCAATGGAAAAACTGCGAGCGCGTAATCGCGCACCGAGTTTGAAATTGCTTCCGCTGTCGTGGCCGATGCCAATTCGCGCGAAGCCCGAACATAGGCCGGCTCGCTGATGACCGGGCGTTTATCCCGTGGCCAAGTCAGCACCAACACCGCCAGCACTGTTGCCGCACCACCTGCGATATACCACGGGAGCACATCGCGCGGATTACTCCGCGTAGGCAGTTCATCACGCGGCGGAAGCAACTCCGGAATCGGCTCCTGCTTGATCGCTGCAAACGTGGAAACACTCGCAAAACAAAAAACAGCACTCAGAAAAATAGGCAGGCAGAAATGACTCACCGTTTCCTCCTTTGCTCGAAGAAGCGCTGGAGCGTGCTCGCGTAGTCGTCGCCCGGAGCGAGGCGCAGCACGTCCACGCCAGTCTGGCCGAGCGAACGATCCAGTTCCTCCAGTCCTCGCGCGCTGCCCTCGGCGAAGTTAAGACGGATGCTTTCACGCATCGTATCCACTTCGCTTTGCTCGCCTGTTTCGGCGTCCTCCACGGTCAGCAGACCTGCGGGCAAAAGCGCACGCTCACGAGGATCGGTGAGGTGCAGGCACACGAGATCGTGCCGCGCATTCGTCTGCCCGATTTCGGAAAAAAGATCGCGTCCCTTCACGCCCGCCGCCCCGACGCTGTGCAAAAAATCGGTGAGCAAAAAAACGATCCCGCGCCGATGAATAACGTGATTCAAAAAAGTAAGCGCCCCGCGCACATCCGTCCCTCGCTTGCGCGGCTTGTGGACGAGTGCCTCGCGGATGAGCCGCAGCAAATGCTTCCGCCCCTTTTTCGGAGGCACGAATAGCTCGACCTCATCGCTGAACAGCAGCAGCCCCACCTTGTCGCCATTTCGTAGCGCGGAGAACGCCAGCGTCGCGGCAACCTCCGCAGCAAAATCCCGTTTCGTTTGCCCCGTCGAACCAAAGTCCCCGCTCGCGGAAATATCGAGCACAAGCATCACCGCCAGCTCGCGCTCCTCACGGTGCAGCTTCACAAAAGGCCGCCGCATTTTCGCGGTCACATTCCAGTCAATCGTCCGCACATCATCGCCGGGAACGTATTCGCGTAGTTCTTCAAAATCCATCCCGCGTCCTTTGAACTGCGAGTGATACGCGCCCGCCATGAGATCATTCGCGAGCTTGCTCGTGCGCAGCTCGACGCGGCGGACTCGTTGCAGAATGTCGGCGGTAGAAGACATGGGAAATTGGCAGGTCATTAACGAATCCACAGACGATAATGAACGCGAGAAGGAAGTAACTTCTACGCGAGAATTTGGAGCCACTTGTAAAGATAGCGCAAGTTCCTGACTAAGTATCCACTGACGAATTGCGGCATCATTTTCCGTCTAGGAATAAAAAGAACCCCGCGCCGGTAATAATCGGCGCGGGGCTTTACGGGAGGAGCGGTGCGTTTGAATTTGCCCGGTTATTGTGCCGGAAAGATGCGACTGAAGAAGTTTGTGGAGCCTTGACGGATGATGATTTCCTGCCCGGCTACATCGAAATCCAGAAGCAGTTCACCGCTTTCCGGATCGGTTTCGTATTCGAGTTGCCCGCGCGTGCCATTCCCGTCGCTGACGACGTTCAGAGTGCCACGCACCGTGCCGCCCACCACGAGTTCGTATGCGCCGGTGTCCACATCCTCAACTTCGACTTCAAAGCTCAGTTCGCCGGAGGTATTTAGCTCAAGCTTTGCCTTGGCGCTGGCATTGCCGTCCTCACCCGTGCTCAGCAGCGGCAGCTTGACCTCATAAGGCACCGCCGTCCCACCACCAGCGACCGCGGATCCGCTACCGAGGATGTGTGAAAAGAATGTGCCATCCGCAGAGGTAAGCTCGATAAGTTGCCCACGCGGGTCGAAGTTCAGCGCACGATGCTCAGGCTCGACCTTGCTGTCGAATTCGATCTCACCCTCGACGCCACCTGTCGTGAGGATTGCGCGGATCGTGCCACGCACGGTGCCCGCGATGACGAGTTTATAGTCACCAGCGACTACCTTTTCGATCTCGACGCTGAACTTGTGCCGCCCTTTGTCGTCCACCCGGTAGCGTGCCTTCGCCTTCGCATCAGCA
The DNA here is from genome assembly GCA_945868985.1 of Prosthecobacter debontii. Lineage (GTDB taxonomy): Bacteria > Verrucomicrobiota > Verrucomicrobiia > Chthoniobacterales > Chthoniobacteraceae > SXWH01. The sequence goes on from CAMBOD010000235.1 coordinate 2,429, forward strand.
TCAAGGCCAGTGGTGGCGAGGATTTCCTCAAACTCGGAAGGCGGCTCTGTAGCGGGGGTGCCGCTGCCGTTGTCGGTATCCGGCGAAAATATGCCCTCAAAATACACGGTCGCACCCTGCCGCACTGCGAGCGTTTTGCCTGCGGGGTCGAAGGTCAGCGGTAATTCCTCCGAATTGTCATCGCCGCTGGTAAATTCCACCTCACCTTTAGTTCCGTCGGCTGTCGTTGTGACCACGATGTCCGCCACATCCTCGCCATCCACAAGCAGATCGTATGTGCCAGTTGGCACGTCTTCGATTTCCACGGAAAAGTGTTTCCGGGCACGGTCATCAATTCGCAGCTTTGCCTCCGCATGACCGTCGGCATCCGCACCGGTGGAAGGTATTGCGACCTTCGCCAAACGCGGCGACGCGACATTTACGCCGAGCGCACGCGCTGCGAGTTCACTGGAGAAAATGATCTGCCCGGCTCGCACGACATCCAGCACCTGCCCGCGTGGATCAAAGTCCAGCGACAGCACGCCGACATCGTCGCTGCCGATGGCAAATTTAATTTTGGAGAGCACGCCAATCGTGGTGAAATCACCGCGTTTGACACCACCGACGAAAAGCTCGAAGGGCCCGGCACCCGCGCGCTCCAGTTCGACTCGGAACGTGCGGCGGCCTTTTTTATCCATACGGTATTCCGCCTTCGCCTTACCCGTCACTCCCTCCGCCGCGCCGATCGGCAGGTTCACGCGCTCCAAGACGACGGCACCAGAGGGTTCGCCTTCGGCGGAAAGCGTCGCTTCGAGCACGCTCTGTATATTGTCGAGAACGCGCAGGAGTTTGCCGCGCGGGTCGAAGTCCAGCGCATGGCCTCGCCCCGGCTTCGGCCCTTTGAACTTCACCGTTGCACCACCGTTCTTATTCGTGGTGAAGGTGGCTTCTATCACACCATCCACCTCGATAGAGTGAGTGGTAGAAGGTGTGAGTTTCGAGACCTGCACGGTAAGTTCCGACTTTTTCTGGGTGAGTATGGAGAGCACACGGCCACTCGCATCGGCGTCGGCACCGGTATTCGTCAGCTTTGATTGGATGAGCGATGAGTTTGCCGAAAACAGAGGCGTGGCGAATGCAGTGAGGATGCAGGCGGTGAGAACGCGGATTTTTGTATTCATGGTGTTGCACCTATCGCACTCCTTCCAGATTTGCCAAACGGCGGACTGTATCCGTTTTGATACAAACCTGAGTGGCCATTGCATTTCTGTTCATTGTCGTCGCTCACTTTGCGAGATGACGGAGCACCATCGAACCGCAGAATGCACGCGGTCTTGAACACGAGCGGATGTTGCAGCACAACCAACCGCACGATATGCGAGTCCTCATTATTGAAGATGAAATGCAACTCGCCCGTCACCTGACGCGGGCGCTCTTCCGTAACGGTCACGAAGCTAAGGCGGTGCATGACGGAGAGGCGGGATTGCAAACTTCGCTTGCGAGTCGCCCCGAGGTTATAGTGCTCGATCTCAATCTCCCGAAACTCGACGGACTTGATGTGCTCGCGCAGTTAAAAAAAGAACAATGCCCTTCGCGAGTTCTCATTCTCACTGCGCGCGGCGATGTAGCCAGCCGCATTACGGGGCTGAAAGCGGGTGCTGATGACTATCTTGCGAAGCCATTCTCAATGGAGGAATTGATTGTGCGCGTAGAGGCATTGGGTCGCCGAGCCGCTGCGCCGACTGCTGCCGATTGGCTTGAAGTTGCGGATTTGCGTCTGGACGTGCAGCACCGGCGGGTCACGCGCAGCGGGCAGGTGATTACACTTTCGCCTCGTGAAATTGATGTATTGCAGGTGCTCATGCAGGAGCCGGGTAGGGTTTTTTCACGCACGGAACTTTGCGAAAGAGTGTGGCAGCGTGAGCATGAATACGAAATGCGCACCGTGGACATCCTGATAGGAAGACTTCGCAAAAAAGTGGACGCAGATTTTCCTGTCGCGCTCATCCACACCAGTCGGGCTATAGGTTACACCATCCGTTCGACTGGCACCGCGTCGGCGGGAAAGATTCCGACAAACTCCGCATGAAGACACTCCTTGCGTTCCTTTTTGCAGTCACATTGGCCCATGGCGTTGCAAATGGCGTTATCGAAGGCCGTGTCCAACTACCCGCCACCCGCACTACGCCTGTGGTGGCGAAACGCTATGAGATCGTAGCCAGGGGTGGCGTTCTTGCTCCGTATCCCTCATTTGCGATCGTTTGGCTGGAGGGAAGTTTCGCGAAGGCCGCCGAGTTACCTGTGCAGCAGATGGCGCAGAAGGATCTCACATTTGCCACTCCTTTGCTTCCTGTGCGGCTGGGAACCAAAGTTGAATTTCCAAATCTCGACGACACTCATCACAA
>CAMBOD010000236.1 GCA_945868985.1 Prosthecobacter debontii
GCGAAGCGGGCTACGATCCCGTGTATGGCGCACGTCCGCTGAAACGCGCCATCCAGCGCGAACTGCTCGACCCGCTCTCGATGGAGATCCTCGCCGGCACGTTCCGCGAAGGCGAGACGATCACCGCAGACGAAATGGACGGCAAAATCGTCTTCAAAAAGTAAGCGCGTTGTGCGCGAAAACAAAAACGGCGCGACCCTTGCGGGACGCGCCGTTTTTTGAAGCAGGACTTCCTATGACTTCGAGTAAAGCTCGACGATGAGCTGCTCGTTGACAATCGGAGCGATCTCTTCGCGCGTAGGAATACGGACGACGGTGCCGCTGAATTGATCCTTCGCAACGGTAAGCCAGTCTGGAACTGGAGCGATGGCTGTGAGTTCGATGTTTTTCGTAGCGAGACGACGGCTCTTGTCGCGCTGGCGGACAGTGACGACATCGCCGGGCTTGCAGGTGCAACTGCTGATGTTGGTCTTCTTGCCGTTCAGTGCAACGTGGCCGTGGCTGACCATCTGGCGTGCTGCTGCGCGTGAATTTGCGAAGCCCATGCGATAAACAACGTTGTCAAGACGGGTTTCGAGGAGCTGGAGTAGGATTTCGCCGGTGACGCCGCGACGCTTGCTCGCGATTTCAAAGAAACGACGGAATTGACGCTCAAGAATGCCGTATTGATGACGGAGCTTCTGCTTTTCAGCGAGCGCGATGCCGTATTCGCTTTGTTTGCGACGGCTGCCCTTAGGGCCATGCTGGCCGGGAGGATAGTTCTTCCGTTCGAGATATTTGGTTGGGCCGAACAGCGCGATGCCGTAGCGGCGGGAGATTTTGTCTTTGGGACCTGTATTACGTGCCATGGTATGCGATTGCTAAAAATTAAACGCGACGTGCTTTTGGTGGACGGCAGCCGTTGTGCGGGATTGGTGTGACGTCCTTGATTGTGCTGATTTCCAAGCCGACGGCCTGAATTGCGCGGATAGCGGATTCGCGACCTTGGCCGGGGCCTTTGACGCGGACTTCGACTTCGCGAAGACCATGTCCCATTGCCTGACGGCAGGCGTCCTGCGCGACCATCTGTGCGGCGTAGGCGGTGCTTTTACGCGAGCCTTTGAAGCCGACTTTGCCAGCGCTCGACCAGCCGATGACGTTGCCACGGAGGTCGGTGATGGTGACGGAGGTGTTGTTGAAGGTGGCAAAGACGTGAACAAGACCGACGAGGACGTTTTTACTGCCCTTGGCCTTGATGACTTTGATAGGCTCAATGCCTGCATTGAGGTCAAGCGAAGTATCAACGGCTGGTGCGGCTGCTTCTGCTGTCGCAGCTTCCTTGGATTTTTTAGATGCCGCTGTTTTTTTTGCGGCTTTTGGTTTTGCTTCCGCTGGAGCGGCTGGAGCTTCAGGTGCGGCTGGTGAGTTTTCGTTTTCGGCCATATATCGGATTTATTAAGCTTTCTTTGCTGCAGCAGGTGCTTCTTTGGCGCGCTGGACGCCGACTGTCTTACGAGGACCTTTGCGCGTGCGGGCATTGGTCTGCGTGCGCTGACCGCGCACTGGGAGTCCGCGACGATGGCGGATGCCACGGTAGCAGTTGATCGCCTGTAGGCGCTTGAGGTTTTGCTGAAGATCGCGGCGAAGGTCGCCTTCGATCAAAATTTTCTGCGCCGAGATGGCGTGGATGATCGCGTTGAGCTGCTCGGGAGCGAGGTCTTTTGCGCGGATGTTTGGATCCACATTGGCGGCTTCGAGCACTTTCTTCGTGTTGCTCGGGCCGATGCCGTAGATGTATGGGAGCGATGCTTCGATGCGCTTGTCGCCGGGAATATCAATGCCGAGAATGCGGGGCATGGTTGTGTGTTTTGTTGGTTGGTAAAATTAGCCTTGGCGCTGTTTGTGGCGCGGGTTTTTGCAAATGACGCGGAGGACGTTCTTGCGCTTGACGATGCGGCAGGATTCACACTGCCGTTTGACTGAAGCTCGGACTTTCATGTTTTGTTGGTGGTCGGTTTAAAAGGACAAAAAATCGCCCGTGGTGCCTGCGTTTTTTGAACGCCAACACTCGGTGCGTAAGGCTTTCGACGCTACTTGTGGCGGTCTTTTACACGCCCCTTGATCGGTCGAAGGGGCGTGAGTTCTAGCGAAACTTTGGCATCTGGCAAGATGTGAATGAGGTGCATCTGCATTTTTCTGCAAATAGTGCTGGATGCGTTGGTGCTCATTTCGAGGCCTGGCGTTGGCGCCATGTGAGAATTTCGGGGTTTTCTTTGGTAATCAGGATGGTGTGCTCGAAGTGCGCGCTCGGCTGACCATCGGCAGTCACCACGGTCCAGTTGTCGTCCAAAGTGCGGACGCTGGCGGTGCCTAAATTCACCATGGGCTCGATGGCGATGGTCATTCCTGCTTTTAAGCGCGGGCCGGTGCCGGGGCGCCCAAAGTTAGGCACCTGCGGATCTTCGTGCAGGCTGCGACCGACTCCATGGCCGACAAATTCGCGAACGACGTTGTAGCCATTGGCGACGCATTCGTCCTCGATGAATGCGCACAGATCGCCGAGGCGACGTCCTGCCGTGGCCATCGGGATCGCGCGTTCGAGGACTTCCTCGGTCACGGCAAGCAGACGGCTCCAATCGGAACGGATAGCACCAACGGGAACGGTCTTCGCCGTATCGCCGACCCATCCGTCTTTCACAACGCCGACGTCGAGCTTGACGATGTCACCGTATTGAATGCGGCGTGCTCCACCGATTCCGTGGACGACCTCTTCATTCACCGAAATACAAATGTGACCCGGGAATTTTCGGTAGCCAAGGAATGCACTTTTGCATTTTTCCTCGGCCATAAACTCAGCAGCAGCAGCATCCACATCACCGGTGGTGATACCGGGGCGGATCAACGCGGAAATCCGATCGAGCACACGCGCGGCGCAAGCGCACGCGATGCGCATCTTTTCGATTTCACGTTCGTTTTTAATGATAATCATCAATTCAAAATTTGGCAGACTTCGGCGAATACTTGTTCTGGCAACCGCTCGGTGTTCACGCGGTGCAACAGTTGACGCTTCTCGTAATAGCTAATCAGCGGCGCAGTCTTTTCCGCATATTCAGCAAAGCGTCGTTCGAGCGTTTCGGCATTATCGTCAACGCGGCGTATAAGCACTCCGCCGCAGCGCGGGCAGTTTGCACTCGCGTCAGCAACTTGCAGGCCGATGCTAACGATGTTGCCGCACGCTTTGCACGTGGCTCGATTTTCAACGCGCGAACGAAGCGTGGTGATGTCGGCTTCAAGCAGCAGCACAACATCAAGAGGCTGCTTTCGATCAGCGAGCATCTGCTCCAGCGCTTCGGCCTGACCAAGCGTGCGCGGATATCCGTCAAAAACGAAACCATCCCCACCCTGCTTGCTGAGCCACGCGGCAACTACGCTGTTTATAATTTTGTCGCCTACAAGATTTCCGCCGCGCGTCAGGCTGTCGGCTTCGATGCCTAGCGGAGTCCCATCGGCTTTTTCTTCACGGAGCATGGCTCCCGGCGAAACACTGGGCAGTTGAAAATGAACGCGGAGATTGTCAGCGATTGTCCCTTTTCCAGAAGCCGGTGGCCCAAGCAGCACGATACGTCGCTTCACTACTTGCTGAGCTGCCCCATGAGGAACACCACGATGCCGCCGAGGATCAGTAATGCCACGCCCACAGAAATCCAAATCAGCGCTGTATTGCTCACAGTCTCGCTACGCTGCTCGGGAGTCCGATCAAAGCGACCGCGTAGTTTTCCTTTGCGCAAAAATCCGTCGTAATGCCGTTGCAACAAATGCGTCTCAATCTGGCGCATCGTATCCAGAACAACGCCCACAACGATCAGGATACTGGTGCCTCCGAAAAACTGCGCAGCGAGTGGTGGAATCTTCGCCCAGTTGCTCAACGCCTCAGGCATCAACGCGATAATGGTGAGGAAAATAGCGCCTGCAAATGTGAGGCGGGTCATTGAGTTATCGAGGAAATCAGCGGTGGGTTTTCCGGGGCGCACGCCGGGGATATAGCCACCCGCTTTTTTCAAATCATCCGAGATCTGCTGGGGCTGGAATTGTGTCGCGACCCAGAAGTAGCTGAAGAAGAAGATGAGGACTGCGTAGAAAACATAGTGCAGCCAGCCGGATTGGAGCGCATTCGCAACACTGCTCATCCAGCTACCAGGAGCAGGCGACATCATCTGGAGCATCGTCGAAGGGAATACGAGCAGCGCCTGTCCGAAAATGATGGGCATCACGCCCGCGTAGTTCACTTTCAAAGGCATATACTGTGCGACACCCCCATAGACTTTTCGCCCGACGACACGCTTGGCGTATTGGACGGTAATGCGGCGTTGTGCCTGCGTGATACAAATCACCGCTGCGATGACGATCACCAGGAATGCAATCATGAGCACCATCTTCATGGGCGCGACATCTCCCGCTCCAGCGCCCGAAGGAACCACGGTGTTCCAAGCCTGCATAATGCCCATGGGGAGACGCGCTACAATACCCACGGAAATGATTAGCGACATCCCGTTGCCGATGCCGCGATCTGTAATCTGATCGCCGAGCCACATGAGGAACATGGTGCCGGCGGTAAGCGTCATAACGCTGACGAACTCAAACCAAAAACCTGTAACCGGAACAAGCGGTCCGAATTTTGCCATCGTCTCCGCCATACCGGGAAACATCGCCTCGGAGGGATTCACGAACTGACGCGTCATGAACCATCCTTGAACAATACATAGGAGGATGGTCACGTAACGAGTGAACTGTGTGATTTTTTGGCGTCCGCCGTCTTCCTTGGCCAGCTTCC
>CAMBOD010000237.1 GCA_945868985.1 Prosthecobacter debontii
GCAAAGGCATCTACGAGCTGCTCAACATAACCGACCCGTTGCGCGAATTGATCAACCAGCGCGCCCCCTCGGTTGTGATGAAACAGAAGGCCATCGAGCTGGGCATGGTCACTTTACGTGACGACGGCCTCCGCACGATCTACGAAGGACTGACGACCATCGAAGAAGTGCTGAAATACACGTAGTCTCAAGAAGTTCTTAGCGCACTGAGGCGAGTGTTAATCAGTTATTGCGCGGCCTTCGCCCGGGCGATTGCGGCCATCATGCCCATCGCCTTATTCACAGTCTCGTTATATTCGCCCTCGGGAGTGCTGTCGGCGACCACGCCTGCGCCGGCTTGCACGTAGGCTTTGCCGTCTTTCAGCACGACTGTCCGCAGTGCGATGCAGGAGTCGCTGTTTCCATCGAAACCGAAGTAGCCGACGGCACCGGCATAGACGCCGCGTTTGCTCTTTTCAAATTCGGCGATGACTTGCATGGCGCGCACTTTGGGCGAGCCGCTGACGGTTCCTGCCGGGAAAGTTGCGCGCATTACATCGTAAGCGGTGCGGTCGGGGCGAAGGCGGCCCTCGACATTGCTGACGATGTGCATGACGTGCGAGTAGCGCTCAATGATCATGAAATCGTTGACGCGCACACTGGCATATTCACTCGCGCGGCCAACGTCATTGCGCGCGAGATCCACGAGCATGAGGTGCTCGGCGCGCTCCTTTGGATCGGCGAGCAAGTCTGCGGCGTTGACGTCGTCCTCGGCTGGTGTTGTTCCGCGTTTGCGAGTCCCTGCGATGGGGCGGATTTCGATTTTTCCATTCACCGCGCGGACGTGGACTTCCGGGGAACTGCCAACGAGCGAGAAGCGTCCCGCGAAGTTCATGCAAAACATGTAGGGTGACGGATTCACAAAACGCAGCGCGCGGTAGAGCGTGAGCGGATCGCCCGTGTATTCCGTCTCGAATCGCTGTGATGGCACGAACTGAAAAACATCGCCCGCTCGGATGTATTCCTGCCCGCGTGTGACCATGCTCATGTATTCCTCACGGGTGGTATTACTCGTCGCGCTGGCTGGAGCGGGTGGAGGAGTGATTGGAAAAGGAGCTAGCTGCGCTGGCTTGGCGAGGCGCGCCGTGATTTCTGAGATCGTTTTGATTGCATGCGCATATGCAGCGTCCACGTCTCCTTCGATAAAGGCATTCGCAACGATACGTAGGCGGCGTGTGCGATGGTCGAAAATGAGAATGTTTTCTGCGAGCACGAACAAACTTTCTGGGAGGTTCAGTTCGTCCTTCGCTGCCTCGGGCACGGTTGGCTCGAAAAAACGAACCATGTCATAGCCGAGAAAACCGACCGCGCCGCCCGCAAAGCGAGCGCGCAATTCCGCAGGCTCGTCGGGCAACGGAACGTAGCGGTAGCGGGCCATCAATTCTTCTAGGTCGGCGAGCGGATCGCGCTGCGTTTGAAAAGTGCGGGTCTCACCGTTTTCCGTTACGCGCACCGTGCGGCCATTGCTCTCCATCACGAGCGTCGGCCCCACGATCACGAAGGAATAGCGTCCGGTCTGCTCGCTCTTTTCCACGCTCTCGAAAAGAAATGTGTAGCCGCCGTCGTCGAGCTTTGCAAAAGCACCGACTGGTGTTTCAGCGTCGGCGATCAATTCTGTGAAGACCGGGACGAGATTACCTCGTTTGGCGAGTTCGCGAAACTCGGCTGGCGTTGGTGTGAATTGTGAAATCATACAGTCAGTTTCCGTAGGTTTTCGCGGCGTCAAAGAGAGGTTGTTCTTCGATCGGACGCGGCAGGCCGTGCGAGTCGAGTTCTTGGAAAAAGCACGACTCGTAGCCCGTGTGGCAAGCGCCGCCGTTTTGCTCCACTTCAAAGAGCAGTGTGTCCTTGTCGCAGTCCACGCTCCAACGCACGACGCGCTGGGTGTTTCCGCTCGTCTCGCCTTTGAGCCAGTATTTTTGCCGCGAGCGGCTGAAATAAACCATCATTCCCTTTTCGAGCGTCATGCGGATGCTCGCTTCGTTCATCCATGCCATCATGAGGACACGTTTGCTTTTTGCGTCCTGAACAATGGCTGGGATGAGTCCGTCGGCGTTGTATTTGAATTGGCTGATCATTGAGAGCGTGGTGAGTGAGTATGAAAATTAAATGGCCCGAGGATTCGCGGTTGAATCTTCGGGCCGGAAAAGGCGACGCACAGTGGCGACGACCGCTCCGCTTTCGCGGAGCAGACCCGTCATAGATGCCACCAGTGCCAGTAGTTCGTCATGTCTGCGCGGAGATACGCAGGTGACGCGCGTGGGGCAAACGAAATTTTCTGAACAACAAAGCGCTGTAAAAGCAATCAAGGCACGGTTTTGGCTATATCTCTTGTGACTTAGCCCATGACAGCCGCAGAAATCCAATCCCAACCTATCTCTACGGAAGAGCAGGAGCAAATCCGCCAGACTATAGAGATGTTTGAGGTGATTACTCAGGCGAACCCGCAGGATACTCAAAGCCTTGAAATCTTGAAGGAGGCCTACGCACGCATCGGACAGCAGACGGAATCACTGGCTGTTTCCCGTCGGCTTGCAGATACCTACATGGAACTTGCACAGTATTCCTCTGCGCTGCTGGAATACGAAGGCATCTTGCATAAGGAGCCTGATAACGCCGAGATTATCGCAGCGCTCGGCGAGGTGGAGGCACGGTTACAGGCTTCTCAGCAGCAGAGCGCTGCTGGCTCAAATGCAGCTTCCATTGCCTTGGATTTCCGGGCCGTGGTTCAGGATGGCGGCAACCTAATGGCCACAAAAAAAACACAGGCATCCGAGCGGAGCATGTTGCCCGGCACCGGGGTGGATAGTGAGACCATTGCTGCACGGTTGGAAGGAGCGGACGACGGACACGACACGCTTGTGAGATTTTTGACCCAGCACCGTCTTGTGCCGGAGGATGTGCTACTTCAAGCACTCAGCATTGTGCGCAGGAAAAATAAGGATCGTGCATCCGCTACACCAGCTGCCTCCTTGATTGATGAAATTGTGACGCGTGGTTCAGTGGAGCCTGAGCATCTGATATGTGGCATCCTCGATCGCTCGAAGTTCGCCTACATCCCGCTCGAAAATTACGACGTGGATCGTCAGATCGTGAAAATGCTCCCCGAGAGCCTGACGCTCGGACGCTTGATAGTCCCATTCGATATTCTTTCCCGCACGATGATGATCGCGGTTGCCAATCCATTCGATGCCGCCGGCAAGGAGGCGGTCCAGCAGCTTCTCGATTACAACATCCAATGGCATCTCGCATCACCGGCATCGATCCTTCAGGTGCTAGCTGAAACCTACCGACACTAAGCCACCATGAGCATCAAATCTTTTGGCGAACGTATAGCAGATGTCCTCATCGAGGACGGACTCCTTCTCCCAAGTCAGCTAGATGAAGCGATCACATTGCAAAAAAAACAGGGTGGCAGGTTGCTGGAAATCCTTACGGACCACAGCTTTGTCACCGAGCAGGACATGGTAATTTCCATGGGCCGCTGTCTTGACACGCCTCCGGTGAACCTCAGCAAAATCCGCGTGCCCGAGGCGATCATGGATCTCGTGCCGAAGGAAATGGCGCGTGCCTACAAGCTCGCGCCCATATGCAAGCTTGGGAACAAGCTCTTTGTGGCGATGGCCGATCCCCTCAACGTGCTTGCCTTGGACGACCTCCGCCAGCGCACGAAGATGGAAATCGTGCCGATGATCACCACAGAGCGCGCCGTTACGGAGGCGCTTTCGGGAGTGGGTCAGGCCAGTGCGACGATGGATGCCGTGCTTCGAGATGCCGCCGAGGCTGCAGCTGCTGCGCAGACTGCCGAAGTGGTGACGGTGAAGAAGGAGGACATTGACCTCGATAAAATGGCAGCCGACAGCGGTGATGCTCCGGTCGTCAAAATCGTCAATCTCATCCTCGTGCAGGCGATCAAGGAAAAGGCGAGCGATATTCACATCGAGCCTTTCGAGAAGGAGATCAAGCTGCGCTATCGCGTGGATGGTGCACTCATCGAAGCAAGTTCACCGCCCAAGGCTCTCCAGCTCCCCATTGCTTCGCGTATCAAAATTCTCGCCGGTCTGGACATCGCCGAACGCCGTCTTCCGCAGGACGGGCGTTTCCGCATTCGTGTTTCCGGCAAGGAGGTGGATTTGCGTATCAGCATGCTGCCTACAGTTTACGGCGAAAAAATAGTTATCCGTCTGCTCGATAAAGGCGCTCTCAGCGGCAGCATCGATAACATGGGCCTTGATGAATACACGCTCGGTATTTTCAGGAGCGCCATTGATGCGCCGCACGGAATGATCCTCGTCACCGGCCCGACTGGTTCCGGTAAGACAACGACGCTCTATACGCTTCTCAGCGAACTGAATAACCCGAAGTATAACATCGTCACCGTCGAAGACCCGGTGGAATACCAGCTAACTGGCATCAATCAGGTCGCGGTAAAGGCTGACGTTGGTCTCGGCTTTGGCGAAGCGCTGCGTTCGATTCTGCGTCAAGACCCGGACATCGTCATGATCGGTGAAATTCGTGACAACGAAACCGCTGACATCGCGGTGAAGGCCGCGCTGACCGGTCACCAAGTGCTTTCTACGCTCCACACGAACGACGCAGCAGGCGCTATCGCCCGTCTCGACGATATGGGCATCGAACCATTCCTTATCAGTTCTTCGGTCATCCTTACTTGCGCACAACGTCTCGTGCGCCGCCTGTGCCCGAATTGCCGTGAGGAATTTGCCCCCGAGCCGGAAATCCTTGCGAAG
>CAMBOD010000238.1 GCA_945868985.1 Prosthecobacter debontii
TACATGATGCGCGATGTGAAGCCGTGGCAGTGGTTCACGTCCATCGCACTGCCCACGCCGAGCGCGATGCACATCATCCCCATCCGCACGTCGCTGCTGAAGGAGTGTTCGCGCAGCGAGATTATCGAATTCGACGTGACCCCGCGTGGCGTCGCCCACCTGCGCAATCGCATCCACAGGGCATTTGCGCGCGATCCCTACGGCCAGCCCGACATCGCCGGGCCTGGGAAGCGTGAATGCAGTAAATTCTTCACAGGCTCGGAAACCTACTACCTGCCAAAGACCTGCAACCTCTGGGCAGCGACAGGCCTTCGCGTAGCGGGCGTTCCCATTTGGGCGAGCGTGGCCTTGATCGCCGACAACCTCATCTGGCAGTGCCGTCGTCACGGGCGCGAACTTTCCTACTGGCGGCACCCGCGCGACCGGCTGTAATAAACACGGAATAGAATGCGCGCTTTGCACTCTCACTCACACACACTATGATTCACCACATGAACCGCAGACTTTTCATCCTCGCAGCAGCACTGCTGACTGCATCCTTCAACACCAACGCCGCCGAAAAAGTGAACACCGAAACCGCCAAACCCACCGCCACCGCCAACCAAAAGATCGTCGTCGGAGGCGGCTGCTATTGGTGCGTCGAAGCCGTCTTCCAGCGCCTCGAAGGCGTGAAAGCCGTCAAATCCGGCTTCTCCGGCGGCCATGTAAAAAATCCCACCTACGAGCAAGTGTGCAAAGAAAACACAGGCCACGCCGAAGTCGTGCAGATCGAATTTGATCCCGCAGTGCTCACGCTCGACAAACTGCTCGACGTGTTCTTCGTCGCACACGACCCCACCACGCTGAACCGCCAGGGCCGCGATGTCGGCGAGTCCTACCGCTCCGTCATTTATTACGCCAACGACGACCAGAAAAAAGCCGCCGACGCCGCTAAAGTGCGCGCCAAGAAAGAGTGGAAGGACCCCATCGTCACCGAGGTTTCACCCTTCAAGGAATTCTACGCCGCAGAGGACTCCCACCAGAATTACTTCAACCTGAACAAGGACAAGAACCCGTATTGCAGCGTCGTCATCGCGCCAAAGCTGAACAAGCTGCTGAAGATGGGCGTGATCAAAGAGAAAGAGTAGCACCGCGAGCGCGGGCATTCAATTCTCGGCCCCCGCCCAAAACCGCTGCCTGCCCTCCACAAATTCCATTCGCCACATCCCTGCGAAGTGCGCAGCCTTGGGCGCATGGCTGCGAAATTCATGCAACTCGTGCTCACACCCGCCGCGCTGGCTGCGCAGGAGCGATACTTCGGCAAACACCAGACGGCACCCCACGCCCCCGAACGCGACCCCTTCACCGCCGACGAAGCCGCCTTCATCGCCGCGCGCGACAGCTTTTATATCGCCACCACCAGCAGCGACGGCTGGCCCTACATCCAGCACCGGGGCGGCCCGGCGGGCTTTCTCAAAGTCCTCGCCCCCACCCTCCTCGGCTTTGCCGACCTCAAAGGCAACCGCCAGCTCCTCACCACCGGCAACCTCGACGGCAACGACCGCGTCGCCCTCTTCCTCATGGACTACCCGAACCGCGAGCGCCTCAAAATCCTCGGCCACGCCCGCGTGCTCGACGCCCGCGTGCTCGACGCCCGCGAGCACCCCGACCTCGCCACCCAGCTCTCCCCCGCCCCCGAGCTACGCGAGAAAATCGAACGCCTCCTCCTCATCGAAACCGTCAGCTTCGATTGGAACTGCCCCCAATACATCACCCCGCGCTTCACCGCCGAGGAGTGGAAAGCGCTCACGGCCCAAAGCTAGGCCGCCTCATTCCACTCCAGCCCGGATGGGAGTGGGAATGACGCGTATTCGATGTGCAGGATGCGGCGATGGCGGTCGCTGTTGGAGCGGCTGGATGCGTGCAGAAGGAGCGGACGCATCAGCAGCGCGTCGCCAGCGGGAGCGGTGCATAGAAAGTCGGCGTGTTCGTCGCGCAACGCTTGAATCTGCGGAGCGTCGAGGCGACCGAAACGATGCGAGCCGGGCAGGACGCGCAGCGCGCCGTTGTTTTCATCCGCATCGTCCAAGTGGAGCCTCACAGTGAGCATCTGCTGGAGCAGTTCGATGGGCGGCTGAACATGGGGAATCCCGTCCTTCACACTCCAAGGGCCAAAGCCGGGAGCCTCAGCACGGGCACGAAGCGCCAGCGTCAAATCCTGATGCCACGGAACCAGCCAGTTCTTCTCCGGCGATTTGTCAAAGTAGATGGCCCGGACGGGAAAAGGCTCGGACGGAAGATGAGGACGAATCAATTCCAGCACCCGCGCCGAACGCGCCAACTCAGCAACAGCAGGCAAAGCCAGAAGCCCCCGCCGCCCCGCGCTGGAAACAGGGCCGAGTAATGAAACCAACTCCCGTCTCTCATCGGCACTGAGAACCGCATGAGCAAAAGAGAATCCGTGCTGTTCAATGTTTGGGTTCATCCTCGTAGGAATTACTCAAAGCCAAACTCACGATACCAGCCTCCTCATACGTCCTTACGCGGCGTTCGATAGCGCGGTTCGCAGGACTGCAGCCACATCCGATGCATCCGCGAGGTAATCTTGGAATATTGCGTGGAACCTGGAAGCAAGTTGTTCCGATATTACGTCGAGGTCGGCCTGACAGTCCCACTCAACGAGTGCGCTATCGAGGGCCTCGTTCTCCGGTTGGACAGGATTAACGTTGTCGAGGATCGCTGCCCGAAATAGTTTGGGCAATGTTTCCGGCAGCGACATCGCACCAGTCGCATGACGCATGATGATGACTTGTAATTTGGTCCGCAGGCTGAGCGGGCACGCATGCTCTTTTAAAACGGGAAAGATATCTGCCATGTGCGTTATTGGCGGCACCGCGAGGTCTATAATCCACAAAGGCGGCGTAGGAGTGCACTCGATCACAGACAAAGCCCACCGCTGAACATCTGGCGGCTGTAGGAAGCCGCATTGCGCTGCGTGCAGGATAATTGCCGTTTGCTCAGGGAGCGTCATTGCTGTCGTCATGGAATTAATTCTACTGCGGCAAATCCTCAACCTTTCGCAAAATCATTGAGGCTGGGCACTGCGGGATACACGAGGAAGACAGTTCACGATCACGGCGCAAAGCGAAAGGAAACAACCGAAAATGAATGGGTAGTAAACAGCAGTCAGAGCGCGAACAACATCCATTTGGTTCAAACCACCGCACGATCCCGCGACAGCTTCTGTAACTACGCAAAGCTTGATGCACATAGTCACCGCCCCGAGGAGACACGGAGCCAGTAACCACAAAAGCCTAATGTTAGCGCTGAACGAGCGAGACCGGCACATGATGAAAAACAAGAATGTGAGCAAAATAGTCGCGTAAAGCCCAACAATCATCGGTCCGCTGTGAAGCAAATCTTCAATGAAGAAACCTTGCTCAATGTCATTCATGATCCGCCGGAGATGATGCATGACGGTAGATTAAGGCGAGTTGGTGCTTCTTTAGCAAATCAAGAGCGGGCCATCTTCGGGGCGACACCACCAGTCACCTGTCACGAAAATTCCACCCGCCCGTCGGGACGACACGACACTCGCCTCCCGCCACTCGCTCACCTCCCCAGCAGATGCTCGAGCACGAGCTGGTCGAGAGCTTGGTAGTCGAGCTTGCTGATGAGTTCCTAGGCGCGCGTTTCGTCGAAGGTGCGCGCTTTTTCCACGAGGCGGAGGAAGGTGCGGCGACTGCGGCACTAACTCGCGGGATGAATCCAATTTAGCCAGAGATGGCGCGAACGGCCAGAAAGTCTGCTAGCGGAAAAGGCTGGTGAGTTTGTTCACCCATCGTCTGAGCACCCGCCGGAGCGACGGGGGTGCCGCCAGACTTTTGAGTTTCATTTGCTGCTCCACGAGGAGACGCAGCAGGGCGACCAGTTGCGTATTTCCATCGGCGTGCGGAGCTGGTTCGGGGTCCGGGCGGTCCCAGAGGTCGAAGCCGGCCTGCGGAAATCGCTGACGCAGCGCGGCATGGCTCGCGGCAAAGCGTGCGAGTATTTCCCGACGGCGCTCCGGGGTGAAATACTGATACGCGGAAAAGGGCGGCTTGGTAAGGCGAAGCGTCTGCTGCAACAGCCGCCGGAGCACTTTCTGGCCTTCAGGGTCCAAGCTCGCATTAACTTGGCGCGCCAATTCGATGATCTCCGGCGCGTAACCTTGATTTGTGGATAGCAACGTCTCGGAGGAAGCGCGTTCGATATCCTGCAGAAGGCGGGGGGTGGCCAGTCCCATCGCCTGGAGAAAGTGGCCGACGATCCCGCCGCTAGCCTCCTGTGCTTCGTAGGCGAAAACCGAAATTTTTCTACCCGGCCAGGCTTGTTCGTAGTGAGTCAGCCACTGGATCCAGTCGAATCCGTCTATATTTGCAGTGGCGAGATACTCGTCGAAAGACCACGTCTGTCCCGTGTGGATGGACTGCGCATAGGCAGACTCAATGAAGGAATCCTGCCGGCGGAAGTAAACGACAGGTTGCACTTCGAGACCCGCGGTCAATAAACCCAGCAGGCGGGCACACTCACCTGCATCGGCGTAGCCAGCAAAGAGACCGCCGCTGAATCCCTCCCAAGAGATCAAGACATCGTGTGTCACAAGTTGGCGCTTCACAGTGGCGAAGTCGGTCTCCAAAGTGCTCCACTTCGCCGCGGCATCCTCCACACTGGCGGCCGCGCGCACCGCCCGGAATTGGGCTTGTGGCCAGCTATACGGTTTGCAGATGCAGCCGTCCGCAGCGAGTGCCCGATTGATGGCGGGC
>CAMBOD010000239.1 GCA_945868985.1 Prosthecobacter debontii
GGCCGAGCCTACTGCGCCGACACCGACGACGATGACATCATACGATTGAGACATGAAATTTTCTGTGTTGTTGTTGCTGAAGGTGCCTGCGGGAAGAACCATTTCCAGCTAGGGCGCAGCGATCCCGACATCAAGGATTAAATGCTCCGTGGCACTCACGATATATCCAACACTTTGCTCTAAAAAATCGCCATCCTCAAAGTGAGCCTGTCTCGGCTCCATATAGCGCAACTATTGCCCGACTTTGCCTTTCCACTTTCTACTTTTCCTTTACGCTACGCCGCATGGACGCAGCCAAACTTCAAAGCATCCACATACCCGACGCTCAGCGTAAACGCTCTGCGGGGTTCTTCTGGTTCATCGTTTTATTTGTCGTCGCAGCGACGGGCATCGCGCTCTACTTCGCGCGGCCATGGGCCGATGACACACGCGAATCAAAACCCGCGCTACCGGGTGCAGTTGGACAAAACAGCAAGGCAGTAGAAAATCCAGCGCCACCAAAACGTGCCGATGCGAAACCGGGCGACGCCGTCCTCACCGTCAGTGGACACATCATCAACCGCGAACGCATCGAAGTCTCTCCTCGCGTGATGAATCAGGTCGTCTGGATCGGCGTGAAAAAGGGAGACCATGTCAAAAAGGGGCAGGTCGTCGTGCAACTCGATGACTCGGAGCAAAAGGCCCGCATTGCGGAGATTGACGGCCAACTCGCCGTCGCACGCGTCGCCATCGAACGCGCCAAAGTCACATACGCCCGTGTGCTGAAACTTCGCGCCACGCAAAACGACACCCAAGAGCACGAAGACGAAGCCCGCCTCGCAGTCGCCAGTGCCGAGGCACAACTCCATCAACTCGAAGGCACACGCGCCACTGCACAAGTGTGGCTCGATTGGACAGTGATCAAGTCACCGATTGACGGCGTTGTTTTGGAAAAGCTCGCGGACCCCGGCGAACTCGTCAGCCCGCAGAGCTTCGGCGGTAGCCGTGGGCCAAGCACTGCACTCGTCTCCCTCGGCGATCCGAACGATTTGCAAGTTGAGATAGACGTCAGCGAAGGCGACCTCACCAAAGTCAGCATGGGACAGCGCTGCCGCGTTTCACCTGAGGCGTATCCCGACAAAATCTATGGCGGAGTCGTCGCCGAAATCGCACCCGAGGCCAACCGCCAGAAAGGCACGCTCCAGATCAAAGTGCAGATCGAAAAGCCCGACAATTTCCTCACCCCGGAGTTGAGCGCAAAAGTCGAATTCCTCAAATAGCCGCGCAGAGCACACCGCCCCGCGATGCACGACGCACACAACCACATCCACTCCCCTCGCCTCGCTCCATGGCGCGCCTCCTTCCACGCCGAACTCCCTGCACTCGGCCTTCGTCGCGCCGTCGTCAACGGGACGTGTGAAGCCGACTGGCCCGCAGTGAAAGCACTCGCCGCAGAAGTGCCGTGGGTGCTTCCGTCTTACGGACTGCATCCGTGGTTTGTGAATGAGCGCACACCTGCATGGCGCGAATACCTTCTCGCATTCCTCGACACCAATTCCGCCATCGGCGAAATCGGTCTCGACCGCTGGATCGTCGGCCACGACATCGCAGCGCAGAGCGAGTGCTTCACATGGCAGCTCGCCATCGCCGCCGAGCGCAATCTACCGGCCACCATTCACTGCATCCGTGCATGGGGCGCACTTTGGGAAATCCTGAAAAACCATCCCGTTCCCACCCGAGGTTTCCTCCTTCACGCCTACGCCGGCCCCGCCGAAATGGTCCCCGGCTTCATCGCTCTCGGCGCCTACTTTTCATTTTCTCCCTACTTCCTCCACGAGCGGAAAGCCACGCAGCGCGCTATCTTTGCAGAAATCCCTGCTGAGCGTCTCCTTGTGGAAACCGACGCCCCCGACATGGCTCCGCCAGCCGACATAAACCCCAATCCCATTTCCGGCTCCGATCTAAAACCCCTCAATCATCCTGCAAACATCGTCACCGCCTACGAAGCCCTAGCAGCCTTGCGCGGAATCTCCGTCGAATCACTCAACGACCTCACAGCGGAAAATTTCGCGCGCCTCTTTGGTGCTTAGTCAATGAACCACCTCATTTTGGCGGCCACCAACTAAAGAAAGAAAGCCGCTCTAAACATAGAAGCGAACACAGAGAATGTGATCCAAGCATAGACCATGACGAGCACTCTCAAACGACAGACTGACGCGAGGCGAGGTTCATCCATCCAATTTACCGGAGTGCGCGTGCCGCGCAGCCTCACTGCTTGCGGAGAAATTGTAGGAATGGGCTGCTTGTTGAAAAGTTGAGGGTTCTCTTCTTGCCGTCGCTGCCATTTTGCCTCGCATTATCGCTCTCCACGGGCTTCGCGACGGATGAGGAAGAATGCGAGTGTTGCGAGGACGGCAGCGCGGATGACGGCGAAGAGAGGGCTTTCGAGGGCTGTGGAAATGGAGCTATCTTTGGTGAGGCCGAGGATACGGAGGTCGAAGCAGCCGCAATGGATTTGCAGACCGCGAGCCCACGCCTGCCCCGTGATGATCGTGAACGATGCAAAGAGCGCGAAAGCCCAGAACAGTGCGGCGTGGCGCCTGAAGTTGGCGGCGAGGATGAGGCCGCAGAGGAGTTCCAGCCATGGGATGATGATAGCTGCAGTGCGGCTGAGCACTTCGGGAAGCGGAATCCGATAGGCGAGTATTGCGGTGTGAAATTCGTGTGGGTTGGCAATTTTACCAAGTGCAGCCCATATGAGAACGAGGGCGAGCATCCAGCGTAAAACTGTGGCTCCCGCGCTGGAGGATACGGTTTTCATTTTTGCGCCCCTGCGCTTTCATCGGGGCTGTCAGCAGCCCTTTCAGTCAGTCTCCATTCTGCATAGCCGCCGGGCATGTCGCGCACATCTTTGTAGCCGTAGCGGTCGCGCAGCGCTTGGGCCATCATGCGGGAAATGGAGCATTGTGAGCTGGCGCAATAGACGACGATGGTTTTGTCCTTGGGATGGCTTTGGGCGAATGCGCCGGCTTGTGCCTCGAAGGAATTCATCGGCAGGGAAATAGCACCGGGGATGTGTCCTGCGGCAAAGGCGAGTTGCTCACGCGCGTCCACGAGGGTTGCGACTCCGCTGGCGATGAGTGCCTTGGTCTCTGCCCACGAGACGCTGGCTGGAGGGTTCGCTTTTGGTGTCGGCTCGGAGGATTCCTCGATAGTGATGGAGAGTGTTTCGTTCTGGATTCCGCGTGACCGGGGAGTAAGCGGCACTGGATGAGCAGATGTGGCGGTTGTGGTTTGCGGAGGTGCCGGGGGGCGCTGCACGCCGAGCGGGCTTACCGCATTGTAAGCAATCCCCAGCACGGTGGCGGCGAGAAAGATGAGTGCCGCATCGCGCAGGGTCGCGGCTGTGGGTGAAGAGGGCATCATTATTTTTTTTGCGCTGCAGGTGCGGTGAGCAGTTTATAAATCTCCGCCTCCCATGTGCCCTGTGGGATGATGCCACTCAGCAAAATACCCGTGACGTTATCGCCATCGCGGCGGCCAAGAATGAAAGTTGGTGTGTGGTGGATGCCCGCGGCAGCGGCAGTGCGGACATCACTCTGCACCGCATCGGCGGCTTCCCTGCCGGAAAAGCAGGCATTGAAGAGGCCCGAATCAAGCCCCGCTTCGCGTGTGAAATTGGCGATACTTTCCGGCGTGGCAGCACTTCCGAGTGCGAAGAGTTTGGTGCGAGCTTCCCAGTATTTGCCCTGCCGATAGGCACACACTGCCGCGCGGGCTGTAGGCTCGGACAATGCGCCTTGCGGGAGATGACGGCTAACGATGCGAAGCTTGCCGGTTTCGACATACCCGTGGACTAAATCGGGATAAGTGTCTTCGTGGTAAATGCGGCACGGGCCACTTTGAAAATCAATAAACTCCATGAGCACGAGCGGTGCGCCCGGCTGGCCAAGCGCAGGAGAATCGCCCATAGGCACGGTGATGAATTGACGCGGGGCATCCGCAGACTTCGCTTGCTGATGCACGAGTTCGCGCAGTTCCTTGAGTTCGGCGAGGATCGCCTTTGCTTCTGCACCAGTGATTTCCGCAGCAGGGGGCTTGGAAACCGCACCTGCGAGCGGCACATCCTCCCCTAATTGCTGCCAGCCACGCGGTGGACGATTCCACCAAATGCGAAGCTTGGGAGCCTGCTGTAAAATCCCGTTCGGTAACTGGCCCGATTTCGATGATGGCTCGCCGAGCCGCACATCATACACACCGCTGCGCACCATTAAATCCACGTCGCCGGTGGACCAAAGCGCAGTCCCGTCGGAAGCCGTGAGAGCGAAACGAAACTGCGCCGCACCTTGCACTGGGGCACCATCAACAGTTAGGCGACCCCGGTAATTCAAAATATCGGCACTGGCTGGCCCATGCAAAAACCAAAAGGCTGCAAAGCATGTGAGCGAGCGCATTCCAAGCATGCGGGGGTTTCATACCACGACCGCTAAATAGTAAAGTGCAAATGCGAGTGATGGACGCATGCACTACTATATGCTCCTCGGGGCGCTTGCAGATTCTTGTTTTTGGAAATTGACCGACACATTAAAAGGCACTCTAAGAGACACATGAATATGCGCACTCGGTTGTGTTCCGCTCTCACCCTCCCTCTCACGTGGCTCGCTCTTCTTGCCACGTCCACCATCACCGCTCCGTCGGTGTAAATTTTTTTCTGTAAATTGCTCTGCCTTTGTTGAGCCCGACTCCCCTGCGGGAGCGGCGAAGCGAAGGCGAGCGTAGCGAGCTGAGCGCAGCAGCTCCC
>CAMBOD010000240.1 GCA_945868985.1 Prosthecobacter debontii
GAACATCATGGCAAGCGCAAGGGCGAGCGAGGGAAACATTATTTTTGCTTTCATAGATTTGTGAGGTTTTGAACGGATATAATTTTTCTCTGAGAACACGGATCGGATGAGCGGGAGAAATGGCCGTATCCAAACGCTATGATTTTAAAAAATTCACCCACCCAAGGTTCCTGCCGCTCCCGACTTTTCTCTGGATAAACCACCTCTCAAAATGATCCTTCCCATCGCGGCCCTCGGCTTCGCCACCCGCCACTCCTCTCGCGCCGCGAGGCAAGCGCGGGTAGTCCGGATTTAGAGCCAAGTTTCTGTGGTGCCCCATGCCCGCCAGCCCGTGAGCGTTTCCTCATTGCCACAAAAAAACCGTTGACGGCGCGGGGTTTCTCGGCCATTTACGGCGCGTCGGAAGCCTCAGTGGTTTGGTCGCTCTCTCGTAGCAGACCAGCAATCCTCTTCACCCATCACGGCGGAGAAATATCCCAGCGGCTTCCTTTTCAACCAACCCATTCACATGGCCGGACACCACAAGTGCTCCACCGCGACGCCCAAAGCGCCCAAGCCAATTCGGACATCCCCGAAATAATTCTGACCAACATCGTGGGCTGAAACTTCAGCCCACGCAAAAAAACCTTTAAAATCCATGCCTAGAAAAGCTGCAACTGCCTCCGCAACCGAGGAGCCAAAAAAGAAAGCCACCAAAAAAGCCGTCGCTGCAAAGAAGACGATCACGGCGGCAAAGAAAGCGCCTGCCGCCAAAAAGACGACGGCGAAAGCCGCTGCGACTCCCGACGAAGAAAAGCCCAAGCGTGCAACGCGCAAAAAGGCCGTCGCTGCCGAGCCTGCACCCGAGATCGTCGCCGCAGCGCCCGAAGCACCCGCGACTCCGCCGCCAGCGCCAGCTCCTGTTCCGGTTGTGGAAACACCGCAAGCAGCAGCACCCGCGACCCGCGACTGGCAGCCACGCGGAAATTCCGCACCTGCACAGCAAGCACCGCAGCAACAGCAGCAGCGTCCACAGGGCGCGCCGCGTCCGCTTTATATCCCGCGCGAGGTGGAGGCATTTCTCATTGCCGCAAAAATTCCAATCCCCACCGAGAAGCCGCAGCTCGATGCCATCATGGCCGCGATGCAAGCAGCCAAGGCCGCAGCCTACGCGGCTTCGCACGCTAGCAGCGGTGCGCCCGCAGCCCAGCAGCAGCCAAATCCGCAACGTCAGGAACAGCGCCCGCAGCAGCAACAACAGCCACAGCATCCGCAACAACACCAGCAACGCGAACAACGGCATCCGCGCGAGCGTTTCCAGCGCCAGCCGCGCGAACACCGGGAACAACGCGAACACAGGGACCCGAACGATCCACAGCAACAGCCGCAGCAAATGGAAGCGCGCCCGGAAGAGCCGGTGGAACTCGTCGAGACCGATGGCTACTGCGAAATCTCCGGCAAAGGCTTCGGATTTATCCGCGACCCGCAGCGCCTTTTCCTGCCATCGCCACTGGATGTTTTCGTCACGCCAGAATTGGTGAAACGCTACGGCCTGCGCGACGGGCACTGGCTAAAAGTCGAGGCCCGCAAAAACAGCCGCGGACTGCAAATCAACACCATCCGCGAAATCAACGGCCAGCCGCCGGAGAACGCCAAAACGTGGCCTTCGTTCGATGACCTCACGACGATCAGCCCCATCGAGCGCATCCCGCTGGAGACCGTCCCCGAGCGCACCACCACGCGCATCATCGATCTGCTCACGCCCATCGGCAAAGGCCAGCGCGGCCTCATCGTCGCGCCACCACGCACAGGCAAGACAACGCTGCTTAATCACATGGCGGACGGCGTGCTGAAAAATCACCCGGACATGAAACTCATGATCCTCCTCGTGGACGAACGCCCCGAGGAAGTCACCGATTTCAAACGCCACTTCCCGAACGCCGAACTATGGGCGAGCAGCAACGACATGGACATCAAGTCCCACACCCGCATCGCCACACTCGCCATCGAGCGCGCAAAGCGTCTCGTCGAGAGCGGTGCGGATGTTTTCATCCTGCTCGATTCCATCACGCGACTTGGCCGCGCATTTAACAACGCAATGGCCGGCGGAGGCCGCACCATGTCCGGCGGCGTGGATGCACGCGCGCTGGAAACACCGCGCAAAATTTTCGCCGCCGCGCGCAACACGGAGGAAGCCGGTTCGCTCACCATCGTCGCCACCGCGCTCATTGATACGGGCAGCCGCATGGACGAACTGATCTTCCAGGAGTTCAAAGGCACCGGCAACAGCGAGATCGTGCTCGACCGCAAAATCAGCGACCAGCGCATCTATCCCGCGATTGATATTCTGCAAAGCGGCACACGTCGCGAAGAACTGATCATCCCAGCCGACCAGCTCCACAAAATCAACGTCATCCGCCGCGGCCTCGCCGGTCACAAGCCCATCGAAGCCATCGAGCGCATGTTGTCGTTCATCAAGAAATTCCCGACGAACGAACAACTCCTGCGCGAAATCCCCGGCTAGTTGGGATATGTTTGAACGCTAGGCTCTGCCGGTAGGCAATTTGGCGCACGACGCCATGCCTCAATCAGAAGTCGCCTGCACCTACGCAGCGTCCTTGTCCTGCTTGCGGCGGATGAGCGGGGTCTTCTTTCCTTCGACGACGGCGCGGTTGATGGTGACTTCGGCGATGTCTTCGCGGCTGGGGACATCATACATCACGTCGCGCATGATGCGCTCGAAGAGGCTGCGCAGGGCGCGGGCGCCGGTGCCGCGTTTGACGGCCTGCTCGGCGAAGGCGCGCAGGGCGTCCTTGGTGATGTTGAGGCTGACGCCTTCCATGCTGAGGAGCTTGGCGTATTGCTTGGTGAGGGCGTTTTTCGGCTCGGTGAGGATGGAGACGAGTTCGTCCTCGGTGAGCGGGTCGAGCGCGGTGACGACGGGGAGACGGCCTACGAATTCCGGGATCATGCCGAAGCGAAGGAGATCCTCGGGTTCGCAATGGCGCAGGATTTCGCTCTGCGGAATCTCGGTGAGCGGGTCGCTGTGGACGGAGTGCATGGAGCTAAAGCCGAGGACTTTTTTGCCCCGGCGGCGCTCGATGATTTTGTCCATGCCGACGAATGCTCCGCCGCAGATGAAGAGGATTTTTTCGGTGCTGACCTGAATGTATTCCTGCTGGGGATGCTTACGTCCGCCCTGCGGGGGGACGTTGCAGGTGGTGCCTTCGAGGATTTTCAAAAGCGCCTGCTGCACGCCTTCGCCGCTGACGTCGCGGGTGATGGAGACGTTCTCGGTTTTGCGCCCGATTTTATCAATCTCATCAATATAAACGATGCCCATCTCGGCGCGTTTCACGTCGTAATCGGAAGCCTGGAGCAAGCGGAGGATGATGTTTTCCACGTCCTCGCCGACGTAGCCGGCCTCGGTGAGCGTGGTGGCATCCGCGATGCAAAAAGGAACGTCGAGGATGCGCGCGAGCGTTTTCGCGATGAGCGTCTTGCCGCTGCCGGTCGGGCCGATGAGCAGGATGTTGCTCTTGTCAATTTCCACATCGTTCAGCGGGTCCACCGTGGGCTGCTGGCCGGGCGCGCCGCCGCTGTTGTGGAGCAGGCGCTTGTAGTGGTTGTGAACGGCGACGCTCAGCGTTTTTTTCGCGGAGTCCTGGCCGATGACGTAGTTGTCGAGCTGGCGGCGGATGTCGGCGGGCTTGGGCACGCGGAGTTGCGTGCTCTGGCGGCGCGTTTCTTCGTTGAGTTCCTTGTCGAGGATGCCTTTGCAGACGTTGATGCAGGAATCGCAAATGTAAACGCCGGGTCCGGCGATGAGTTTGCGGACTTCGGCGTGCGATTTGCCGCAGAAGCTGCACATGGTGAGATTGGTAGCGCGTGCCATTTGGGCTTTGGTGAAAAATTGACGGTCGCGCAGGAAAAGCGACTGCCGGAAAGAATCAAGCAGCAACCGTTCGCGACGTGAAAGAATCTTTTTGGAGACAAAACGACGATACTCTCAAGATGGCCTCCATGAAGGTGCTGGAAATGCTGTTGGATGTTGCATGAATGAGTGCATGATTTTTTCTATGTTTGAGGATTTTGGATACAACTTTACGCTCATTCACAGGTTTTCGTCTAAATCGCCGCCATCACCTACTGCCTTCGGTAACTACCTGCTTCGATAATGAAGACCATCCTGCACTCACTTTTTCTGCTGTTCGTAGTGGCTCTCTCTTCACTGGGCGCGGCGGTGGATTTGGATCACGACAATGTCGGTGATGTCTGGCGTTTGAAATACGGTGTGCTGGGTGCGGCTTCGCTGGACTCCGATGGTGATGGGGCGACGAATGTGCAGGAGTCGGGCGCAGGCACCAATCCGATGTTACCGAGCGATGTGATGGCGGTGCAAAGTATGCAGCTTGTCGGAAGTCAACTGACGCTGAACTGGCCTTCCATCGTGGGCAAGCGCTACAAAGTGGAGGGCACTACGAACATCACAAATGTGTCGTCATGGGCGGATGTGACGCCAATTTTCATGGAAGGCACGGGAACGTTGATGAGCGCTGTGGTGACGACAACGGGGCCGGGCACATTTTACCGCATCGCGGTGTATGACAAGGACACGGACGGCGATGGCGTGACTGATTGGGAAGAACTGCAACTCGGACTCGATCCGGAGAATGGTTTTTCACACGGGCTGGCCGAGATTGGCGACCTCGCGTGGGTGATGGGCGGGCTTGCTGCGCCCAGCGTCGTCACCATCGTCGCGCCGTCGAATGAAGTGGGTGAGAACTCGCTG
>CAMBOD010000241.1 GCA_945868985.1 Prosthecobacter debontii
CTCGCGCTCGCGCTCACCTCCGTCACTTTCGCGGCGGATGATGAAAAAGACTTCAAGCCTCTCTTCAATGGAAAGGACACCGCCGGATGGCACCTGCGCAATACCAAGGGTCACAACTCGTGGACTGTGGAGGATGGCATCCTCAAAAACACCGTCGGAAAGGGACAACACGGAACAGACCTCGTGGGCGATCAGAAGTTTTGGAACTTCACCGTTCGCTACGAATACAAAGTGCCCGATGGCTCGAACTCCGGCTTTTATCTGCGCGGACGCCACGAGATCCAAATCTTTGGCGACTACGCAGGCGGCAAGGCGTCGCCCACCGGCAATGGCGCAATCTATAACCGCACCGCGCCCGTTGAATTTGCCAGCAAGCCCGCTGACCAATGGCAGACCGTCGAAGCCACGATGATTGACAACCGGATCACCGTCACGCTGAACGGCAAAAAGATTCACGACAACGTCGTGTGCGACAAAGCCACCGGAAGCGAACTCGACAAGAACGTCGGCGAGCCCGGCGCATTTTTCCTGCAAGGCGATCACGGCACCGTCTTGTTCCGCAACATCCGCGTGAAGGAACTCCCGAAGTCGGAAGCGGCGAAGTAACCATTTGTTTTACATCGGAAGACCGCGCGCAAACAACGTGCGGTCTTTTGCTTTTTACCCATGAAAATCGTTTTCGCTTTCGCCATTCTCGCATCGTCAGGCTTCGCGGCCGACGCGCCCGCTTCCGCGCAGGCTGTGAAGGAACTCGCCGCGTCGCTCAGCCAGCCACGTGAAAAGCGTGCGCAAATTGCTGATGCAAAATTGGCGCGCATCCCGCTCACGAAAGCGGATGCCGCGACCGCAGCAAAACTGCTGTGGGACGACCATGCCAAGTTCATCCGTGATACGCGCGCCGAGGAGTTGAAGGCGAAAGTCATCCGCGTCGGTGAGCGCGAAATGAAATTCGAGAGCGTGCATTTCGGCACAAAAGAGAACGCCCCAAAAGACGGACGCAGCCTCTTCATTTCCATGCACGGCGGCGGCGGCGCACCGGCGGAACTCAACGATTCGCAGTGGCAAAACCAAATCCAACTCGCCCGCGCCTACAAACCCGCCGAGGGCATTTACGTCGCACCGCGCGCTCCCACAAACAGTTGGAAACTCTGGCACGAGGATCACATTGATGTGCTCTTTGCCCGGCTCATCGAAAACCTCGTTGTCCTGGAAAACGTGAATCCCAATCGCGTTTATATCCACGGCTACTCCGCAGGTGGCGACGGCGTTTATCAACTCGCCCCGCGAATGGCCGACCACTGGGCCGCCGCTGCGATGATGGCGGGACATCCGAACAGCGCCTCGCCACTCGGACTGCGCAACGTGCCTTTCGCCATTCAAGTCGGTGAAAATGACAGCGCATTCCGCCGCAACAAAGTCGCCGCCGATTGGGGAAAAAAACTCGACGATCTGCAAAAAGACGACCCCGCAGGCTACGCCCATTTCGTCGAACTCCACGCAGGCAAGGGGCACTGGATGGGCCTCCAGGATCGCAAAGCGATTCCGTGGATGGAGAAATTCACGCGCAATCCCCTGCCCGACCGCATCGCATGGCATCAGGACGGCGTGACACACAATCGCCTTTACTGGCTAGCGGTGCCCACAGGCATCGCAAAAAATGGACAGGAAATCGTCGCCTCACGCAGCGGCCAAACCATCACGCTCACAGCGAAGGATATTCCGCAGATCACCGTCCTGCTTAACGACACCATGCTCGACCTCGACAAACCCGTCACCATACAGTCGGGCGGAAAGACCCTCGTCTCAGTCATTATGCCACGCACCATCGCGACCATCGCCCGCACGCTCGAAGAACGCCGTGATCCGCATCTGATTTTCAGCGCGGAGGTCACCGTCAGCCCGTAGCATTATCCCATGCAAACGCTCCGTCTTCTCCTCATATTCATCTTCATTACGCAGGCGGCATACGCAGAGGTGATCGAAGCGGATGTCGTCGTGTATGGCGGGAACGCGTGCGGTGTAGCAGCCGTATGCACGGCAACCCGTCTTGGAAAGAGCGCTGTGATCGCGGAGCCCGGGCGTCACATCGGCGGACTTACCAGTGGCGGGCTCGGCTGGACAGATATCGGCAACAAGGCTGCGATTGGCGGATTCTCGCGTAATTTCTACAAACGCCTCGGCGTTCACTACGGAAAACCGGAGGCGTGGACGTTTGAGCCATCGGTGGCAGAGCGCGAATTGCGCGCACTTCTGGCAGAGGCAAAAGT
Source organism: Prosthecobacter debontii (assembly GCA_945868985.1). Taxonomy (GTDB): domain Bacteria; phylum Verrucomicrobiota; class Verrucomicrobiia; order Chthoniobacterales; family Chthoniobacteraceae; genus SXWH01. The sequence continues at coordinate 2,268 of CAMBOD010000241.1, forward strand.
GCGGGCGGTTTTTGCACAGCGTCTCGCCTCGGTGAAAAAGGACGGGGCACGCATCACTGAGATCACAATGACCGATGGAACAACGTATCGCGGCAGGATGTTTGTAGATGCGACTTACGAGGGAGACCTGATGTCCAGAGCGGGCGTCAGCTACATGGTCGGAAGAGAGTCCAACGAGCGATTCAACGAAACACTGAACGGCGTGCGCGGGAATACGCCATCGCATCAGTTCGTCGTGCCGACAGATCCATACATCAAACAAGGCGATCCAAAATCAGGGCTGCTGCCATTCATTTCGGAAGAGCCGATGGGCACGCCCGGCGCAGGAGACAAGAGTGTGCAGGCATACAATTTCCGACTGTGCCTCACGAAAAAGCCCGAAAACCGCAAGCCCATCGAACCACCTCCCGGCTATGACGCGAAGCGATACGAATTGCTGGGCCGCTATTGCGAAGCACTCGTGGCAGCCGGGAAGAAACCTACCCCGCGTATGTTTTTGAAAATTGACATGGTCACCCCGGAGAAGACGGACATTAACAACAATGGCGCGTTTTCCACAGACTACATCGGGATGAATCACAACTACCCGGATGCGGACTACGAGACGCGGGATAAAATCTGGCGCGAGCACCTCCACTATATCGCCGGCCTGTTCACATTTCTCACAACGGATCCGCGCGTGCCGGAAGATATCCGGCGCGACATTGCCGAATGGGGACTCTGCAAGGACGAGTTCATAGACACCGGCGGCTGGCCTCACGCGATGTATGTGCGCGAAGCGCGGCGGATGCTCAGTGATTTCGTCATGACCGAGCGTGTCTGCCGCCAACTGGAAAGACCCGGGGATTCGGTAGGACTTGGTGCCTACAATATGGACTCGCACAATTGCCGTCGCATCGTGCGGAATGGATTTGTGGAAAACGAAGGCGACGTGCAAGTGCGCGTGAAACCGTATCCCGTGAGCTACCGCAGTATCGTGCCAAAGGCAGCGGAGTGCGAAAACCTGTTCGTGCCCGTGTGCCTGAGCGCAACCCATATTGCCTACGGGAGCATCCGCATGGAACCCGTCTTCATGATCATGGGACAAAGCGCGGCCACTGCGGCGTGCATAGCGATTGATGACAAGGTGCCTGTGCAGCGCGTGGATTATCCCCGCCTTCGGGAACAACTCCTCAAGGACGGCCAAGTGCTCGAATGGCACGCCGATAATCGCAAAGAATCTTCGCGATAATAGGCGACGCATAAAAGGGCGCTTTGATCTTCGTGAAGATTTAAGCTTTCGCCCTGCAAAGTCTGCGGGCTAAAAACAGTCCATGTTAGATTTCATGCAAAAAGGCGGCCCCCTCATGTGGGCGATTCTGTTTTGCAGCGTCCTCGCCAGCGCAGTTTTTTTGGAGCGGCTCGTTTACTTTCACCGCATCTCCGTGCGCGTGGGAGAATTCATCCGCGGCCTCGCCAATCTGCTGCGTGGACGCCGCTACGCAGAGGCACAAATGGAAGCCGCCGCCACGAACGGCCCTGTTCAGCGCGTCGTGCACTCCGCCATCATCCGCCACAACGCCTCGCGCGAGGAATTGAAGGAAATCGTGAAGGAAGCCGGCCAGCTCGAAGTTCCGAAACTCGAACGCCGCCTAGGGATGCTCGCCACGCTCGCTTTCCTCGCTCCAATGCTCGGACTGCTCGGCACCGTCGCTGGACTCATTCAGGCGTTTGGCTCCATGTCCGCCGCCAGCGGGTTGACCAGTTCCATGGAAATCGCCAACGGCATTTATCAGGCGCTCATCACCACCGCCGCCGGAATCGCCGTGGCCATTCCGTGCGTCATGGCCTACGCCTATCTCAACTCCCGCGTGAACTCCTCGCTTCACGACATGGAGCGCGCCGGTATCGAGATCGTAAATCTCATCATGGAAAGCCGCACCACGCCGGACATCATCGAATTCGATCCCTCCACGAAGCGTGCAGAGACACGCTGACCTCCAGTGAAACTCCAGCGCACCTTCCATTTTCACACGCCGCTCTTCGGCATCCTGCCGCTCGCCAACGTGCTCTTCCTCGTGATGGTTTTTTACGTCATGGGCTCGCGCTTCATCCTCCAGCCCGGCGTGCAGGTCGCGCTACCGGCCACATCGTTCGCACTCGGCCCGCAGCGCGGCGCGCAAATCGTCAGCATCACATCGGCACCAGCCCCCGCTATCTATTATCGCGACCAAAAAGTAACGTTCGACGAATTGCACAGACAACTCGCCGGAAGGCCCGCCGTGGATCGCTCGCTCATCATCAAGGTCGATAAATCCGCTCCAGCCGGCCTGCTTGCCGAGGTGATGAATGACGCGCTTCGTCACGGCTACTCGGTGATTCTTGCTGGCGAAATCCCGCAGACCCCCTTGGTAAAATAGCGACCATGAGCGCACTCACCTTTTCGTGGAGACGGCAGCGCAGTTCCTGGTTGCTCGCGGGTTTTATTTTTGCCGCGCTCCTTTTTCACA
>CAMBOD010000242.1 GCA_945868985.1 Prosthecobacter debontii
CGAAGCCTCCCTCCTCCGTCTCGTCTCCGCTCTCCTCGCAGAAACTTCCGACGATTGGGAATCTTCAAAAACTTACCTCAACATGCATCAATCCATCCCGCCTTCCGTCTGACACTCGCCTCTTTTACAGAAAATTACTTGCTCGGCCCATGCTCGTAGAGCCATAGTCCTTCGCGCTTACATCGTCCTGCTGTTCTCATCCTTTCACAACCAATACATCCTTGATTCGCTGATTCACGACCCAGATGCAGTATCCGAACTCTTCGGCTTGGCCGTCCAACCAGTAGCACCGCACTTCGGGCTCTTCATTTTTGAGCATCTTCTGATACTGCCCTCGATAAGAGGTTGCGGCAAAACTCGCCCCATCATGGACAGTCATCCCGTAATGGGTGACAACGTCCTCAAGTCTCTGACCAATCAAACCCTGCCTAAAATCGGGGTCTCGCATTATCAGATTAGCATAGGCAGGTGAATACCGATGAAATCCGGCCTTCCATGCTATGTAGCTTAGATTCGTTCGTGGGTCTTCATCCCAATTCGGCTTAAGCAGCGCATACGTGTAAGCGATCAAAATTCCTGTCACCGCCAAACCCAACAGAATGCGCAAAGGCCTTCTCATGTTCGTTTCCAACATGGTGTTGAGCCACAGGAAATGCATGGTGGGAGTGCGGTGGGCATGGAAGGGAAAAGAGCCGCTTTCCGTCTCTTTGGCAAACCGGTTTTTGAGGGATGAAAATTCTGCTGTGAGCAGACAACGATTTGGCGCGCGGATCGATTGAGGACCGATAGGGCTGGTTTAATTCGGATTCTAGGATTTTCCCGAAAAGTGGTGCTTTCTAGCGATGCGAGAAGCCACCCGCCTCCCGTCACTCGACACTCGCCCGCACGTCGGCGGCGAAGGCGTCCACGTCTTCGGGCTGGGTGTCCCACGAGCACATGAAGCGGCAGCCGCCTGCGCCGATGAAGGTGTAGAAGCGCCAGCCGGTGGCGAGGAGTTTCTCGATGGCGGGGAGCGGGAGTTCGGCGAAGACGGAGTTGGCTTCGCGGGGGAAGAGTTTTTTCACGCCGGGGATGGGGCTGATGGCGGCGTCGAGCCGGGCGGCCATGGCGTTGGCGTGGGCGGCGTGCCGGAGCCATGCGCCGTCTTTGAGCATCCCGGCCCATCCGGCGCTGAGGAATCGCATTTTGCTGGCGAGCTGTCCGGCTTGTTTGCAGCGGTATTCAAATTCGCGGGCGAGGTCGCGGTTGAAGAAGACGACGGCTTCGCCGACGGGGAGTCCCTGTTTGGTGCCGCCGAAACAGAGCACGTCCACACCGGCCTGCCATGTGATTTCCTTCGGCGTGCAGCCGAGACTGGCGACGGCGTTGGCGAAGCGCGCGCCGTCCATGTGGAGGTGGAGGTCGAGGGATTTGGTGCGCGCCCAGATGGATTTGATTTCGTCGGGGGTGTAGGCGGTGCCGACTTCGGTGGCGTTGGTGATGCTGACGGCGCGGGGCTTTGGAAAATGGAGGTCGGTGCGTTTTTTGACGACGCGCTCGATGCCGGCGGGATCAATCTTGCCGTTCGCGCCGGGGAGGAGGAGGACTTTGGTGCCGTTGCTGAAAAATTCGGGCGCGCCGCATTCGTCGGTTTCGACGTGGGCGAGTTCGTGGCAGAGGATGCTGTGGTAGCTCTGGCAGCAGGTGGCGAGGGCGAGGGAGTTCGCAGCGGTGCCGTTGAAGACGAAGAAGACTTCGCAGTCAGTCTCGAAGAGGTCGCGGAGCATGTCGGCGGCGCGGGCGGTCCATTCGTCTTCGCCGTAAGCGCGGGCGTGTCCGTGGCGTGCTTCTTCGATGGCTGCCCATGCCTCGGGGGTGGCCCCGGCGTAGTTGTCGCTGGCGAAATGGCGGCGCGGTGCGGACATGGTGCGCTACTTTTTCTTTGTGGTCGCGGACTTGGGAGCGGGAGCGGGAGCGGGGGCTGGCTTGGGCTTGGCGGTGGTGTCGTCGGCGAAGGTGATGCCGAGATTTTCCAGCACGGTGCCGGTGGAGAGCCAGAGCTGGGTGATGCTCTTGTTCAAATCGAAGATGGCGCTGAGTTCGCGGGTGCGGGCTTCGTAGAGACGGCGTTGTTGCTCAATGAGGTCGAAGTTGGTGATGAGACCTTCTTCCATCCGGCGGAAGCCGACGCGCACGGCTTCGACGGCGGTGGTCTTGGTGAACTGCGCGGTTTTCAGCCGCTGCTGGTTGGTGCGGATGAGTTCGATGGAGCGCTCGACGCTCAGGCCGATTTCCAGCTCGGTTGCTTTGATGCGGAGGACCGCTTGTTGTTTACGCGCTGTGGCGGCGTCCAACTGCGCACGCGGCTGCACGCCACCGATGGGAAAACTGCCCGTGACGCCGAGTTGCCATTGCGGGGCCTGGCTGTGCGTCATGCGGTTCCACGAGTCTTGATAGCCGCCGGTATCGAGTCCGCTCCAGCCGTAGCTGCCGACGACGTCGAGCTGCGGGAGGCGCTGGTTCTTCGCAAACTTTACGCGGATGTCCTCGGACTCGGCGGCGATGAGTGCTGCTTTGAAATCGAGCCGCTTTTCAAAGGCGGTGGCGAGCAGTGCATCGCGATCCAGTTTAGGCACTTTCAGCGAAGGCATTTCGACGGGGAGATAAACACTGCGATCTTCGCTTTTATACTGGGGAAGGATGAGGCGTTTGAGAGTGAACTGGCGGTCGAGGAAGAAGCTTTTGGCGAGGAGGAGATTTTCGCGGTCGAAGGAGAGCTGCACCTGCGCCTGCTGCACTTCGTAGGGGGAAAGGAAGCCGAGTTCCTTGCGGCGTTTGGTCTGCGCGACGAGGCGCAGACCGGCGGTGATAGCATCGCCTTTGTTTTCCAAATCGGTGATGCCAAGCAGCGTTTCGTAGTAGTTGGAGACGACGTTTTGCAGCGTGGCTTCGAGGCGGAATTTCCACGTCAACTCCTGCGAGTCGCGGTTCTTTCGCGAGATGCGAACGTCGGCGAGATTGGCGTCGAAGCCGAAATCTTTCAGCAAGGGCTGGCGGCCCTCGAACGACGAAGTCATGATATACGAAGGCGTGATGGCGCGCGTGTCGCCTTCGAATGTGCTGCGCAGTCGCGTGGTGCGGAGGCCCGCGCGGAGGACGGTGCCAATCGGCGAGCGGGCCTGAATGCTGACTTCACCACGATCCGTCTGCTGGCCGAAAATAACCGTCTCGTTGCTGCTCAGCCCTGTGGTGAGCGGGGTGGTGTTGAAAGTCTGCGTGGGGCGACCGAGCGCAGTGAGGATGGCGTTGGTGAACTGCTGGTTCGCCTCGGTGTTGCGGTTGATCGCGTCCACCTGCGCCTGAATGGACTCAAGTTGCGCGACGGCGTCTGCGGAGCTGATGTTGTTGCGATTATCCGGCGTCTCCGTGTCCGAGCGGATTGCGCTGAAACTGAAGATCGGATCGAATTCGCCGTAGGCATTGCGCAGTCGAGCATCCTCGACCAGCACGCCGACTTCCTCCACTTTCGCCTCGAGGTTGTTTTTCAACGCCCACTGGATCGCGTCGCTGAGCGTGATCGTTTGCGTGATACTTCCGGGCCCGAAGAAATCCTTCTTTTTCGCAACATGAACATCCGCATCGGCTGGTGGCGCTCCCTCGGTGGGCGGCGCGACCACAGCGGGCATGGTGATTTTGAAAGAAGGCATCCGCTTGTCGGGTTTGACGTCGTCATCGGCGGCGATGAGCGCGGGTGCGGCGAGAAGTGGTAGCAGCCAGCGGAAAGTCATTAGAAGCGGTAGTCGAGGCTGATCAGGTCGGTAATCCATTGAAGAACAATTTTTCCGTAAAGGGTTTTTCCGGTGGCGATTTTGGCGCGTGCGGTCATGCCGTAGCGAAGGATATTGCCGGGATTCTGCACTTCGACGGTGACGACATACACGTGCTCCAGAAGTTTTTCGTGTCCGGCGGCGTCTTGATAAGTGGCAACATCGCCGCCGCGTTCCTTGCTGAAGGCGAGGGGAAAATTGTTTTCGTCCAGTTCCATCGGCTGACCCGCAACGACGCCCTGAAATTTCTTCCCCGGAAATGCGTCCGCGATCAGCGTGACGGGGTTGCCCGGTTTCACAGAGCGAACTTGTTTTTCGCTCAGCGGGACTTTGATCTTCATCGGATTGAGCGCGCCGATTTCACAAAACGCATCCTGTGGCGGACGCAGTAGCTGGCCGACTCGCTGATGGATGTCGCGCGAAAGAACGACGCCGCCGGTCTTGGCGCGGAGTTCGAGGCGGTTCACGTCCTGTTGGAGTTTTGCGAGGGTGTTCTTTGCGCTCGCCAGCATGTTTTCGAGCACGCGGAGCTCCTCGGTCTTGCCAAGGCCGAGCGCTTGCTGGATGCGAAGTTCGTATTCGCGGACGCTCTGTTTCTGCACGTCGAGGTTCATCTTCATCTCGCGATTTTCGAGCACGCCGAGGAGATCTCCCGGCTTCACGATCTGCCCCTCGCGCACGTGCACCTCGCTGATAAAACCCACAGCATCGGGATGAACGATTTCCGGATCAGCGAGTTCGACTGCGCTGTGGCGGGTGATTTCATTTTCCACCGGCACAAAACAAAAACCGATAAATGCAGCGAGCGGGATACCAAAGACCCAGCCCATGCGACGCCAGCGGCCACCCGGTTTCAGATCTTCCTTGGTGAGATTGAGTTGTTTCACGAAATGCAACAATGGCACGACCACCCATCCCG
>CAMBOD010000243.1 GCA_945868985.1 Prosthecobacter debontii
CGGGGATGATCGGCATCATGTGTTTCCTCATGGGTCTGCTCGCCGAGATGATCATGCGCACCTTTTACGAGAGTCAGGGAAAGAGCGTCTATATCGTGCGGGCCACGCGCAACGTGGAGGGAAAATGAACACACGTCGGCTTGCTAGCAAAGCTCGCACGGCATAGCTTGCTCGCATGAGCCAGAGCATCATCACAATCAAACTGCCAAAACCCGTTGCCAATTGGTTGGCCAGGGCCGCGAAGAAGGACGGTGTCGCAGCGGAGGAAATCGCCACACGCGAATTGGAGCGTGCCAAACTTTACGCCGAAAAGCCATTCATGCGTCTTGCGGGGATGCTGGATGGCCCAGCCGATCTTTCCGAGCGTGAAGGCTTCGGGCGGCGATGAAAGGCATTGCGGATACCGGTTTCATCGTCGCGTTTCTGAACCGCCGCGACCGACATCACGCATGGGCCCGCAAGATCGCGCTTGCTGTCACTTCTCCACTTCTCACATGCGAAGCAGTATTGGCGGAAGCGATCTGGCATCTTCGCGAATCTGTCCCCGTATTCGGACTCGTCCATACCGGCTTGCTCCGCATCGGATTCACCGCCGCCGACCATCTCGATCAAATTGAGGCCTTCGCCATTCGCTACCGCGACATCCAGCCTGACTTTGCAGACCTCTGTCTCGTCCGCATGAGCGAACTCCACCGCCACCACGCGGTAATTACGACGGACGAGCGCGATTTCCGCATCTATCGCCGTCAGCGTAATCAGCCCATTCCGGTGCATACTCCATTTTCTTCTTAAGACCGACTGCAATGTCATCCGCCGATCTTTTACCATGTGCGGCATAGCCGGATTTGTCGGGCGCGGCGATCTCGATACGCTGCGCCGCATGACCGACCGCATTGCTCATCGCGGGCCGGATGCCGAGGGACTTTGGCGCGGGGAAGGGGATGGCGTCTATCTCGGGCACCGGCGTCTCAGCATCGTGGACATCGGTGGCGGCGTGCAGCCAATGTGGAGCGCCTGCGCAAAGTGCGGCGCGCACGGCGAACTGGGCGTCACTTTCAACGGCGAAATCTACAACCACGCCGAACTCCGCGCAGAACTCCGCGCGCTCGGCCACGAATTCCAGACCGACCACAGCGACACGGAAGTCCTGCTCCATGCCTACCGCGAATGGGGCGATGGATTCGTCGAACGGCTGAACGGGATGTGGGCGTTCGTCATCCACGACCGTGCCCGGAGGCGGCTCTTCGGCTCGCGGGATCGCTTTGGTAAAAAACCGCTCTATTGGTTCCACGAACACGGCACCTTCGCATGGGCCAGTGAACTGCCCGCACTCACCGAGCACCCTGACTGCCCGCGCTCGCTCGATGCACTCTCTCTCAAAAAATATTTCGCTTACTGCTACGTGCCCGCGCCGCGCAGCATCTACGAGCGCGTGTGGAAACTGCCCGGCGGTCACTCGTTTGTTTTCGATCTCGATTCCGCCGCGCCGCCGCGCATCACGCGCTGGTGGTCTTTTGAAATCGAACCCGACTCCGCGCCGACTGCCGAGCAGTGGAGCGAACGCCTCCGCGCAGCGCTCGAACGTGCCACGCAACGTCGCCTCATGTCCGACGTTCCTCTCGGCGTCTTTCTCAGTGGAGGAATTGATTCCAGCGCCGTCGCTGCCTTCGCCGCCCGCCATGTCGCGGCGGGAAAGCTGAACACTTTCAGCATCGGCTTCACCGACCCGTCGTTCGACGAAACAAGCCACGCGAAACTCGTCGCCGACACGCTCGGCACTTCGCACCGACACGAAATGCTCGACCTCGAAAAGTCGCGCGAACTTTTGCCCGGCCTCATCGCGCGTCTCGATGAACCGCTCGGTGACGGCTCGTTGCTGCCTACGTATTTGCTCAGCCGTTTCACGCGCCAGCACGTCACCGTCGCGCTCGGCGGCGATGGCGGCGACGAGCTGTTCGCGGGCTACGATCCATTCAAAGCACTGCGCGCTGCCGAGCGATACACGCGTTTCGTTCCGCGTCCGCTGCACACGGCGGTGAAGTTGCTCGCCGGTTTGCTGCCCGTGTCGCACGCAAACATGAGTTTCGATTTCAAAGTGAAGCGCTTTCTCCGAGGAGTGAGCAATCCGCCCGCACTCTGGAACGCTGCATGGATGAGCGCGCTCGAACCCGGCGATATCGCGGAACTGACCGGCTCGCCATGCGACCCGGAGGAAATTTTCAGCGAAAGCATCGCCGCGTGGGATGCATGCAAGCAGCCCGACATCGTGGACCGCTCGTTGCAATGGTGGACGCAGCTTTACCTGCAAGACGGCATCCTCGCCAAAGTGGATCGCGCCTCGATGCTCTGCTCGCTCGAAGCACGCAGCCCGTTTCTGGACATCGAAGTGGTGGACCTCGCCCGCCGCATCCCGCACCAGTTCAAACTCCGCAACGGCGAGACAAAATGGATCCTCAAACAAGCACTGCGTGGCGTGATTCCGGATACGATCATAGACCGTCCGAAGAAAGGTTTCGGAATGCCCATCGGCCGCTGGCTCCGCGAAGGACGCTTCGATTTTGATCTCGGAAAAACACCCGATGCACTCAATCGGGATTTCATTTCCAAAAAACTCACCGCTCACCGTGCAGGAAAAAGCGACGAGCGTCTTTTTCTGTGGTGCGAATGGCTGCTCGCCGAGTGGGCAAATCCGCAATCCGCAATCCGCAATCCGCAATGAAAGTGCTCACGCTTTGCTACGAATACCCGCCCATCGGCGGCGGCGGCGGGCGTGTCGCGCAGACGATTGCCCGTGCGCTCGTGCAGCGTGGCCATGAAGTCCGTGTGCAGACCGCTGCACTCGGCTGGAAAAGCTCGGAGGAGAATGACGAAGGTATTCGTGTATTCCGCAAAGCAAGCGGGCGTGCAAAAGCCGACACCTGCCGAGTCCACGAGATGGGTCTATATTGCGCGACCAGTTTTTTCCCCACGTTGCGATGCATTCACAGTTGGAAACCCGATGTCATCCACGCGCACTTCGCGATGCCGACTGGCTTCCTCGCGTGGGCTGCGCATGGCCTTACTCGCGTGCCCTACGTTCTCACGGCTCACCTCGGCGATGTGCCCGGCGGAGTGCCGGAGCAAACGGCCACGCTCTTTCCGTTCGTCGCGCCGATTGCACGGCGCGTGTGGGCATCCGCTGCTGCTTGCACCGCAGTCAGCACGTTTGTGAAGGAGCTTGCCGAGCGGGCCTACGAGCGACCGGTCGAGCGCATCTTGAACGGGATTGATCTCAGCGATGCTCCGCCGCCACGCACACTCTCGCAATCATCGCGCCGGTTGCTTTTCGTCGGACGTCTTAGCGTGCAGAAAAACCCCGTCTTTCTCATCGAAGCACTCGCCAAACTGCCGCGTCGCGATTGGCATCTCACCATTGTTGGTGACGGCCCGCTTCTCCCGGCTGTTCGCGAAAGCATCGAGGCACACGGACTTGTCGCCAACGTAACGCTCGCAGGCTGGCTCGCGGCTCCCGCAGTTCAGCAAGCGCTTTCCGCCAGCGAAATTCTTCTCATGCCCTCGCTGAGTGAAGGTCTCCCGGTCGCAGCAATCGAAGCATTGAAATACGGACTCGCAATCGTCTCGAGCGACATCCCGGGAATGCGGGACGTTTTGGAAAGCGGAGTGAACGGCTACACATTTCCGCTCGGTGATAGCGCAGTGTTTGCGCAGCGCCTGAGCAGCCTTTTGTCATCCGAGCAGATGCTCGTGGCCATGCAGCAGGCGAGTCGGGAAAAGGCGCGCGCATTTGATCTCACTGCAATCACCGATGCCTACGAACGCACTCTGCGTGCCGCTGCGACGAGCGGGCGCGGCGAGGGCATCCCGTGCTGAAAGCCGTGTTCGCTCTTGTCGCGGCGCACCTTTCTAATTACGCATTTTGCGACAGCTCCCCGTGACCCGCTTACATGACCGCATACGACAAAACCATTTCTTCGCTTCGCACTCAGCCCCGCAAATGGCTGGTAACGGGTTGCGCCGGTTTCATCGGATCGCATCTTGTGCAAACGCTGCTCGCGCTCGGGCAGAAAGTGATTGGGCTGGATAATTTCACCACCGGCTCGCAGCGGAATCTCGATGATTGTCTCGATCAAGTAGGTCGCGAGGCTTGGCAGAAATTTTCGCTCCTTCTGGGCGATGTGAATGATCTGGTGACGTGCCGCGCTGCATGCACCGGAGTGGATGCTATCCTGCACGAGGCGGGTTTTGTTTCCGTGCCGAAGAGCGTTGAGGACCCGCTTTTTTGCCACGAGACGAACGTGACCGGGACGCTCAACATGCTCGTTGCAGCACGCGATGCAGGCGTGAGCCGCTTTGTCTATGCGAGCAGCAGCGCGGTGTATGGCGATGAGGCCACGATGCCGCAACGCGAGGATCGCATCGGCCAGCCGCTCTCGCCCTACGGTGCGAGCAAGCTCATGGATGAACTCTATGCTTCTGTTTTCGCACGGCAGTTCGGACTGCACACGGTGGGGCTGCGTTACTTTAATGTTTTCGGTCCCCGTCAAAATCCGCGCGGTGGCTATGCGGCGGTGATCCCTGCATGGATTTCCTCACTCGTCGGCGGAGGGGAATGTCTTGTTCACGGCGACGGGCAGCAGACGCGCGATTTTTGCCATGTCGCGAATGTCGTGCAGGCAAATCTCCTCGCTGCGACCACCGACAATCCC
>CAMBOD010000244.1 GCA_945868985.1 Prosthecobacter debontii
CGCCTCCGCCGTCTGCCGCGCTCGCAGGTAGGGCGAGACCACGATCAACTCCGGCACCACCGTGAGCGCCTCCGCGAGCTGTTGCGCCTGACGAAAACCGAGGGCGCTCAGCGGATACGTCGCCGCCTCCGTCGTGCGACCGCCTGCATTGGCCACGCTTTCCCCGTGGCGGATGAACCACACCTCCCTATGATTTTGCATCGTCTTCGAGTTTTTCAATTCGTCCTGCGTAAAAGCGCAACACTCCTCCGAGTAGCAAAAATCCCCCCGCCATCAGCCAGCGCGCCGCGAGATATTTAGAGTAGCTCGACTGCGGATCGTCGCGCCGGTGCTCCTTGCCCGTGTCGCCGCGCATCGCATACGCGACGCCCGAGCGCATCGTCTCCACAGCATTCCAGCCGTAGTAGAGCGCGACCGCGAAACAGAAGATGGAGAAAAGGCGCATGGTTGACGGTTAGCGTGGCGAGTGTCGGGTGGCGAGTGTCGTGTCGTCCTGACGGGCGGGAGTCTGCGTGTTTGTGTGATTCTATGTTTATGGATTGCCCATTAAACGTCCGAGCGTCGGGCAGCCACGTCACTCGCCATTGCCAGCGCCCTCCGGCGCTGCCCTGCGGGCTGCCTGCGGCAGGCTTTCTCGCTCCGCTCGAATCGTCACTCAGATCAGCCCCAGCTTCATCTTCCCCGCTTCGGAAATCATCGCCTGATTCCACGGCGGGTCCCACACCAAATCCACGCTCGCTTCGCCGACGCCGGGCACGCTCTCGATTTTCGCACGTGCCTCCGCCGCAATCGTCGGGCCCATGCCGCAGCCGGGCGCAGTGAGCGTCATTTTCACGAGCACCTTCGCGGGCTGCGCTTCGGGTTGCTCTACCACGCAATCATACACCAGCCCGAGGTCCACGATGTTCACCGGGATCTCCGGGTCGTAACACGTCTTGAGCTGCGCCCACACCGCCTTTTCATCCACGCGCTCATCGCTCGCCGGTTCCGGCGCAGGCACCGAAGCACCGCCGACCGGCAGCCCGAGCGCATCGCCATTCGCCTCCGTGATGCGCGCCAGCCCGAAATCCGTCCCCACCGTGTAACTCCCGCCGAGCGCCTGCGTGATCATCACCTGCGTCCCCGCTTTCAGGATGAACGTCTCCCCGCTCGGAATGCGGATCGCCTCGCAATCCCGCGTCAGTATTTTATGATTATCTTCCATGCTGGTGAAAGTGACGCCCCTTTCCGCAAAAGGAAAGGGCGCAGTGGCGTGCCTGAGCCGAAACGATGCAGATGAAACCATGAAGAGCATGAAGGACATGAAGATGAGACGCGTGTTTTCGGGACGCTGGTGGCGCGGGCCATTTCGCTTCAATGCATTTGCACATTCCCAGTGCCTTCATGCTCTTCATGTCCTTCATGGTGAAAATCAACTGCATCGCTTGGCGTCTTTGCGCCTTTGCGCGAGAAATCAACATCCATCAACGCAGACGGCGTGGACGAGGATGTTTGCGAGGGAGTGCATGGGAGTTTCTTGGTTTGAAAAGAACGTCCATTTTCCATCGCGCGCTCCAAGCGTGAAATCGAGGGATGGAACGCCGTTCTGCCGTCCCTGCGGGACTTTGACTTCGTGGTTGCGTGGGAACCCAGCGCTGAAGCACTGGGCTATCTTCTTGGATGGGTGGGTTCAGGGATTCGGCCAAAGGCCGAACTGCAATAATCAGTCTAACCCCAGTCTGACCCTAACTCTCCTACCCACGCCGTAAAAAGAAATCATATATCTAGCTCTCATTCGATCACCTGTGGTGTATTGCGGTTTCATTTGAGGATCGCTCACGAAAATTCCACAATCAAATATGAATGACAAGATTTACGCAGTTACGACCGACCCCGACGATCGCAATAATTCGCTTCATATTGAATCGCCGAATCCGATTCCACCGCGAGAAATTCGCGCTTGCGCAGCGTGGTATTGGAGTCAGCCGCACGCTCGCGAAATGTGGGAACCGGAAAGCAACCGACAGATTTGGATTTCAACAGTAGCAGTTGGCAGAGACCACGATCGTGTTTGGGATTATCTACCGCGTCGAACCTCAAGAACTAAAAAATCCAATTTAAGCAGAAACATTTAGTCCCAATGCGCGGCAGTAAACCGCTACGGCTTGATAGCCTTTACTTCCCCCGCCATCAGTGAGTTTTGTGTCGTTATCAACGCCTTCAAAAACTGCTAAACCAAAAAGCAACACTCATCCGCACTACGGGCAATTTTCATTTGAGTTGTCTAGGAAAGACAAACCGCTTACACAATCTTGGCATGACGAGTGAAAGCACACTTCTCCGCTATAAATGGCTCATTATCGGTGCTGCCGCCATTTTTGTCTGTGTTCTATTTTTAACCAACCCTGATCAAATCACCCATCTAAAAGCGGTGAGCAAAACAGCGGCTTTCAAATTTCAAGGTCGTAAGTTTGACACCAGCATATCGGATGGAACTGTCCTGTTCAATATTCCTAGGTTCTGGCTGTCCCAAACTCATTACCAAAATTACGGACTATTTTCCGTAACAACAGATATCAGTGGTTGGACATTAAGCTTTGGCGTTCTAGGACGAGTCCACACTACGGACAATCTACATCTTTTATTAGAACCGGTAAAAAAAGAATGACTTGATGTCTTTGAGGATGAGCAAGTGACAGCCAGCTAACAGACACTTTGCTCTTCGCGCGGAAAGCACACTCAGTCTGGCTTGCTGTTCGTCTTCAAAACCACCTTCACCTTTTTCCCCGCGTCGGCGGGGGCGGCGAAGCTGTCCACGAGTGTGGGGGCTTGGGCGGGTGAGGGCGCTTCGGCTTTCACGACGGGCGGGGCGCCGAGGGCTTGGCGGAGGGCGCTTTCGACGAGCTGGGCGCAGTGGATTTTCATCGGGGGAAGCGGGCCGAGCGGGGCGCTGAGGGCGGCTCCGTCCATGGCGAGGGCTTCCTCGGGGGTCTTGCCGCGGATGAGTTCGGTGGCGAGGCTGGCGACGGCAATGGCGGTTTCGCAGCCGAAGGTCTGGAAGGTGGCGCGATCAATGACTTTCCTGCCGCCCTCGTCGCGGAATTTCACCCACATGCGCAGCATATCGCCGCAGTCCGCGCTGCCGACGGTGCCGATGGCGTCGGCGTCGGTCATCGCGCCAAGGTTTGCGGGAGGCGTTGGTGTTGAATCGCTCATGGTGGTGTTGGGTTATTCGAGTTCGTAGCGGGCGACACTGGCATCCACCTCGCAGCTCCACGCATCAATGCCGCCGCGCAGGGTGCGCACATTTTCCAGCCCGTGGCCGGCGAAGTAGGCGGCGGCGTCGAGGCTGCGGGTGCCGTGGTGGCAGACGAAAATGATGAGTTGCTCGCGC
This sequence comes from Prosthecobacter debontii, assembly GCA_945868985.1. Taxonomy (GTDB): domain Bacteria; phylum Verrucomicrobiota; class Verrucomicrobiia; order Chthoniobacterales; family Chthoniobacteraceae; genus SXWH01. The sequence goes on from CAMBOD010000244.1 coordinate 3,374, forward strand.
GGCCAGCCGCCGAGTTCGTGCATGAGTTCCTGAGTGAAAAAGGTGCTGCCTTCGATGTGGGCGGCGTCCCATTCCTCCCGCGAGCGGATGTCCACAAGCCGTGCGGTGCCCGCTTTCACCAACGCGGCGGCCTCGGCGGGCGCGACCTGGATGCGGGCGTCGGCATCCTGCGCGGTGCGGAGGCTGGCGATGACTTCCTCGACGGGGAGGTTGCCGTTGCGCGCGCAGACTTCGGCGAGCGTCTCGCCCGGCTGGAAGCCGCAGCTCGCGCATCCGCCGATGTGGTAGGCACGGAAGAGCGCCCGCTGCGCGCCGGGAAATTGCGCGGTGAGTTCGCCCATGGTGATGGCTGGTGTCATGCGCGGGAACGTAGCGCGGTTGCGCAGCGGAGGGAAGGGGGGAATGATGGGGCGTGGGGTGCCGGGCGTGATTCGACATCCGTTATTTACACATCCGCCCGATTTTCGGAAAACCACCGCGCCCATGCTTTCCATCGCCATACCAATTTGTAACGAAGCCGCCAACATCGCGCCGCTTTATGAAAAGGTGCGCGGTGCGATGGAAAAGATTGGGCGCACGTGGGAATTGATCCTCGTGAATGACGGGAGCACGGACGGTTCGGATGAATTGCTCGACGGGATCGCGGCGAAGGACGAGCGCGTGAAGGTGGTGCATTTTCGCCGGAACTTCGGGCAGACGGCGGCGATGATGGCGGGATTCGATTTTGCGAAAGGAGACATCATCATTCCGATGGACGGTGATTTGCAAAACGACCCCGACGACATCCCGCTGCTGCTCGCAAAGTTGGACGAGGGCTTCGACGTAGTGAGCGGTTGGCGCAAGGACAGGCAGGATAATGCCATCAAAAGAAACGCGCCGAGCATCATGGCGAACCGCCTGATCTCGTGGATGAGCGGCGTTCAGTTGCACGACTTTGGCTGCTCGCTGAAGGCGTATCGTCGGCAGGTCGTCGAGGGCGTGCGGCTCTACGGCGAGATGCACCGCTTTCTGCCCATCTACGCAAAATGGCACGGTGCGAAAATCGCCGAGGTCGTCGTGCGGCACTATGCACGCACCGCTGGCACGAGCAAATACGGGCTGGAGCGCGTGATGAAGGTTCTTGCCGATCTCATCACCGTCAAATTTCTCGACCGCTATCAGCAAAAACCGATGTATCTTTTCGGTGCGTGCGGGTTGCTGTCGCTCGCATTCAGCGGCTTCTCAGGCGTCTATGCTCTGTGGCGGAAATTTATCGAGGGTGAATCATTCATCAAAAACCCGCTGCTCATGCTCTGTGTAGTGACGGGGATGATCG
>CAMBOD010000245.1 GCA_945868985.1 Prosthecobacter debontii
CGACGATGTCTATGGACTTCATGAAATCGAAACCGGTCGGCGAGAGTGTGGTCTTATGATGAGCGTAAAGACCGCCCGCAACGCCCGCGAAAAATGCACCAGTAACGAAGGCGGTGACTTTATAACGAACGGGATTGATGCCCATCGCGCCGGCTGCGATCTCGTCGTCGTGCACGGCGAGAAAGCCGCGCCCGTAGGTGGAATTCACGAGGCAGCCAACCACATAGACGGTGATTGCCGCGATGCCGAAAGCCCAACCGAGCGTCGTCCATTTTGGGACCGCAACGAGCCCTGTGGCTGCGCCAAAGGTTTCACTCGTCTGGAAAAAAACGCGGATAATTTCGCCGAAGCCGAGCGTGACGATGGCGAGATAGTCGCCGCGCAATCGCAACGACGGCACGCCGACCATGAGTCCTGCAAGTGCCGCGACTACACCGCCAACGAGAAGTGCGCCGACAAAAATCAGCGGTTGTGCCCACGCAACAGCCGTGACTCCAAATACGAGCGTGATTTTCGCAGCGATATAGCCGCCCACCGCCATGAATCCCGCGTGGCCGAGCGAAAACTGGCCGGTGTGTCCGTTGATGAGGTTCAGGCTGACGGCAAGAACGATGCTGATCGCCACATCAATCGCCACATCGCGGTAATAGCGGTTGAATTGCGCGGAAAACAACGAAACGACGATGGCGATGAAGATCGCGACGAGCAGACTGCGTTTGGCCCCGATGTGCATCATACTTTTTCCACCATGGATTTTCCGAGCAGTCCCGCCGGACGAAAGAGCAGGACTAGAATCAGAATCGCGAAAGCGATCCCATCTCGGTAATTTGAAACTCCGGGGATGCCGCCAGCCACCGTTTCGATCACACCAAGCAGTAAGCCGCCGAGCGCGGCTCCGGGAAGATTGCCAATGCCACCGACGACAGCCGCGATGAATGCGCGCAGGCCGGGTTGAATGCCCATGAGTGGATCAATGCCCGGTGCCCGCATCGAATAAAAAATGCCTGCTATCGCCGCAAGCGCCGAACCAATTGCAAATGTGTAGGAAATGACGCGGTTGACGTTCACACCCATGAGAGCGGCCGCCTTTTCGTTGAATGACACCGCACGGATCGCCATACCCATTTTCGTGCGCTGCACGAGAAACCACATACCAGCGAGCAACACGGCAGTGAGCACGAGCACGATGAGATCGTTGCTGCTGAAATGCAGGCCCCCAATCGCAACATCTCGCGAGGCAAGTAGTTTGGGAAAGGACTTTGTGTCCGCTCCGAAAACCGATTTGTGCTGACAGGTGAACTCGATGAACAGCGACACGCCAATCGCTGTAATGAGCACCGTGAGCTTCGGGCGCGAACGTAGCGGGCGATAAGCGAGAAATTCAATAAGCACACCGACAACCGCACAAATCGTCGCAGCGACAACAATGATGAAGAGCGCCCCTGCAATGGATTGCGGCCCGAACATCCGCTCCGCAACCGGCGCAAGAAAAAATGCCGAATATGCACCCAGCATTAGCACATCACTGTGCGCAAAATTGATGAACCTCAACACACCATAGACCATCGTGTAGCCGAGCGCGATGAGCGCGTAGATGCTCCCGAGGGCGAGGCCGTTTGTGAGTTGCTGAAGTATCTCCACGCGGCGTTACGGGTTGACCGTCTCGACGAATTTAAACTTTCCACCTTCGACCTTGAGAATAACGGCAGACTTTACCGCGTCACGCTTCTCGTTAATCGTCAGTTTACCCGTCACCGCATCCAAGTCCTTCGTAGCCGCGAGAGCATCGCGCACCTTCGCTCCATCGGACGAACCTGCGCGCTTTATTCCGTCAGCCAGCATCATCGCCGAGTCATAGCCGAGCGCCGCCATCGCATCGGGCAACTTACCGTTGTAGCGCGCCTTGTAGGCAGCGACAAATTTCTTGCTCAAATCACTCGCCACATCCGGTGCGTAGTGCGTGGAAAAATACGTCCCCTCCACTGCGTCCTTGCCAATCTCTGTGAGCTTTTCGGACTCCCATCCGTCGCCGCCAAAGAGTGGCACATTCAGTCCAATTTCCTTCGCTTGAATGCAAATCAATGCAGCGTCCGTATAGTAACCCGGAACGAAAACAGCATCAGGACTCGCTCCCTTAATCGTCGTGAGCTGGCCCTTGAAATCCTTGTCGCCGCCATTGAAATCCAGCTCCGAAACAATCTGCCCGCCAGCTTTCACGAAGCCCTCTTTGAAAAATTTCGCCAGCCCTTTCGAGTAGTCGCTTTTCACATCCGTGAATACCGCGACTTTCTTTGCCTTGAGCGTTTTCGTCGCGAAATTCGCCATCACCGTTCCTTGGAATGGATCAATAAAGCATACGCGGAAAATAAAGTTGCCTGTCTCCGTCACCTTCGGATTCGTCGAACTCGGCGAAATCATCGGGATACTGTTGCTCTGGCAAATCGGCGCGGCTTCCAGCGAACGCGAACTGGCGACTTCGCCGAGGATCGCCACCGCGCCATCCTTCGAGATCAGCTTGTTCACGACTGTCGCTGATTCGCCAGCCTTCGATTGGTTGTCTTCAGTGATGAGCTTGATCTTCTTCCCGAGAACGCCGCCCGCTGCATTGATCTCCTCGACTGCGAGCATCGTCCCTTCGTGCGAGGACGTGCCGAAAGTCGCCTCCTTGCCGGTCAGCGATGCGTATTCACCGACGATAATATCGCCTGCCGTGTTCGCATCCTTACAGCCCACAAGGCTGAAAGCGGCTGCGGTTGTAAGAAAAAGAAGTGTGCATTTCATAAATAGAGTTCGGTTCATTGTTGTTCGAGTAGTTTGAACGGCAGCGAGCGTTAGCGGGCGCAGGCTTTCAGCGCAAGCAGTCAGCCTTGGTAAAATTCAACCCTCAGCGCAGCGCAGCACACGCCCAGGAAACGACAAGCAGCAGCACCGCGCTCGTGCCAAATGCGATCTGCCTCCGTGCTGAGAGTCCACCTTTCCACCCAGCAGCAAAAAATGCCGCACCCAGAGCCACGCCCGCGAGAAGTCCAAAAAGATGCGCCAGCACATCCACATTTCCCGCATCAAGAATAGTGGTGCCGTCGGTCTTCACCCCACCACCGCCGTAGATGGAAAGAAAGGCAAAGCCTGCGCCGATGGGGACAATGATCCGCCATCCAGACTGCGGGCCACGATGCGCAAGCCGCGCGAAAATTTCCGAGCCGGCGAGCAGGCCAAGCCCCGCGAACAGCGCAGTGGACGACCCGAGGCTCAAATGTGGACGCGAAAGGTGTGCGAGGACATTCAGCGCGTTCCCCATCGCACCGCCGAGCACGATGCCGAGCAATCCGCAACCGACGCCGAATCGCCAAAGCACAAACGCAAACACAAACACAGCCAGCGAAAGATTGGATACAAGATGCTCCGTGTTTCCATGCAGTGTGAGCGCAGTGAAAGCGCGCCACCATTCCCCACGCAGGATGGCAGCATCATCCGACACACCGCGCTCGATGAACTCACGCGCCAGCCCCGTCTGCACGCGGTAAAATGCTGCCATCACAAGCAGCAGCGTCATCAGCGCAAACTTCGGAATCCGCAAAGTCTCCAACTCACGCGTCGCCGGACGAGCACGCTCATCCGCTTCAAACTCCGCCAGCGCCGCAAACACACGCTCACGCGCCACCTCCTCCACACGCAACGTGTATTCCTTCCCCTCCCTCACGACCCAGTGCGGCAATTCCATCGCTGCAACGACCAATCCACGCTCACGCGCATCCGCGAGCCGCAGATAGCGGCCCACTTCAGCGAGGGGTGTTGCTGGTAGTTCATCATCCGGCACGATGCGATTGCCCATTTCCCGCCACACATTGTCAACCGCCGATTGCCAGTTCGTGATTTCGAGCTTCATCCGCGGCGCATCCTCAGTCATCCGTCTTCCGCACATGGCCCGACAATACACACTTCACCGCAGCGCACCCGCCGGGCCGCGCATTGATTTCGCAGCGGAACTGAATCCCCAGCAGCTCGCCGCCGTCACCGCGCCGCCGGGGCCTGCGCTGGTGATTGCGGGTGCGGGGAGCGGCAAGACGCGGACGCTCACCTACCGCGTCGCGTATCTTTTGGAAAACGGCATCCGCCCCGAGCACGTGCTGCTGCTCACGTTCACCAACAAAGCTGCGAGAGAAATGCTGGATCGTGTCGCCGCGATTTGTCCGCATGACTTGGCGGGCTTGTGGGGCGGCACTTTTCACAGCATCGGCAACCGCATCCTCCGCAGGCATCCGAACGAAGCGGGCTTCGCGCCCGGCTTCAGCATCATGGACCGCGAGGATGCGGAGGACATGCTCGATGGCGTCGTCGCCACGCTCGGCTTTGATCCAAAAGAGAAGCGATTTCCGAAGGGCCAGGTCGTCGCGGATGTGCTCAGCTACCAGCTCAACACTGGGCGCTCGCTGGAGGATGTGCTGCTGGAAAAGTATCCGCATTTCTTCGAGTTCGCAGCGGAGCTGGAGCAGGCGCGGGTGAAATACGAGGCGAAGAAGAAGAAGGCAAACGCTCTCGATTTCGACGACCTGCTGGAAAAGACCGTGCGTCTTTTGAAATCAAACGCCACGCTCGCTGAGCACTACCAGCGGCAGTTCCAGTTCGTGCTCGTGGACGAATACCAGGACACCAACCACCTCCAGAACGACTTCATCGAAATCCTCGCC
>CAMBOD010000246.1 GCA_945868985.1 Prosthecobacter debontii
AACAACATCTTCGGCATCTATTCCGCGTCGTGCGCCTGCGGCCTCCAGAACGCGATGGTGAGCACTTACAGCGGGGCAGTCGTCCGCACCACCCACCTTTCCGGCATGTTCACCGACCTCGGCATCTTTCTCGGCCACTCGCTGCGCGGCCTGCCTGTGGATATGCGGCGGTTGCGGCTCTGCTTTCTCATCATCACCGGCTTTCTCTGCGGCGGAATTGCGGGCGCTGCTGCATTCCATCACCTCCGCTATTCTGCACTTTTCATCCCGGCAGCTCTCGCAGCCATCGCCTCGTTTGCTTATGGCATCCACCATCTCCGCAACGGCTCTCAAATAACATGAAGGTGGAGTTTCTCTGAGAGGGATGTTTGGAAGGGGAATGGGAATACAAAGGACCGCCCCGCTTTTTTCAAGAAATGCCTCCGCGCTCTCCGTGCTCTCTGTGGTTAAAGAATCAACGGTATCGCTCCGCTGTGTTTCGCGGGCTGGCCAGTGGGGAAAATGTCCGCTAGCAAATCCGACGTGTCTGAAACCTACGAATTTGAAAACGCGCGTGTGCTGGGGCAATTGTTTCTCAACGACCTTGGTAATCTCCAAATCGTCGAGCAGGCGCTTGGGGTGAAACTCACGACACGCGAAGGCTGGCTGCGCGCCGAGGGCGCTCCGGATGCGCTGGAGAAAGTGGGGCGCATGTTTCGGCAGCTTGATGTCGCGTTGCGCGGCGGGATGAGCATCCGGCGTTACGAATTCAACTACGCGCTGCGTGCTGTGCAGAGCACCGATGTGCCGGGACTCGATGCACTCGTCGTGACAAAAATCCAGTGCTCGCCGAAGCGCGCGCCGATTACTCCGAAGACCGCGACACAGCGCACCTATATCCAGGCCATCCAGCAAAACGACATGACGTTTGGCGTCGGCCCCGCAGGCACTGGCAAAACCTATCTCGCGATGGCGATGGCCGTCGCTGCGCTGAAAAAGGAGCAGGTTCATCGCATCATCCTCACGCGCCCCGCAGTCGAAGCAGGCGAGGCGCTCGGTTTTTTGCCGGGCGACTTGAAAGAAAAGATCATGCCCTACCTGCGCCCGCTCTACGATGCCCTGCACGACATGATGGACCCGGAGGAGATGGAGCGCTGCTTTGAGCGGGGCGTGATTGAAATCGCGCCGCTTGCCTACATGAGGGGGCGCACGCTGAACCACGCTTTCGTCGTCCTCGACGAGGCGCAGAACACGACGACCGAGCAGATGTTCATGTTCCTGACGCGGCTCGGTGAGGAAAGCTGCGCGGTGATTACGGGCGACCCGACGCAAATAGACCTCCCGGGCAACAAGCGCAGCGGTCTCGTCGAGGCCATCGAAGCATTGCGCGGTGTGGATGGCGTGCACTTCACCCATTTCGCCGACCGCGACGTCATCCGCCACGAACTCGTCCAGCGCATCGTGAAGGCCTACCGCCAGCATCGCGGTGTCGGAGTTGGCTCTACTGGTGGAAAAAGCAGCGCATAGCACGACGTCGGCACCAGTTATCTTTTTCTGACGGGAGAGGTGCGGCATTGACCCAAGACGAATAATTGCGAACTGATTTCGCTATGCGGTATTCCAAAATATATCTGGCAGTGGATCTCGGCGCGGAGAGCGGGCGCGTGATGGCGGGGATTTGGAATGGACGGGTGCTTCAGCTCGATGAGATCCATCGTTTTCCCAATGGCGGCGTTTATCTCGGCGACACGCTGCGCTGGGATGTCTTGATGCTGTGGTCGGAAATCCAAAAGGGGCTCGTGCTCGCGGGGAAGAAATACGGCAGGCGAATCGTCTCGGTGGGCGCGGATACGTGGGGGCTGGATTTCGTATTCTTGAACAAGCAGGACGAAATGCTCGGGCAGCCGTATCACTACCGCGATGCACGGACGCGGGGCAGCCTGGAACGCGCTTTCAAAAAGGTGCCGCGCGCGGAGATTTTCAAACACACCGGCTCGCAGTTCATGGAGTTGAATTCGCTCTACCAGTTGCTGGCGTGGAAGGAAGATTCGCCTGCCATTCTCGATGCAGCCGAGACGCTGCTGTTTATCCCGGACTTTTTGCACTGGGCCATGTGCGGGGTGAAGCGCGCGGAGTTCACGATCGCATCCACTTCGCAGTTCCTGCATCCGATCAAACGCGACTGGTCGCTGCCGTTGATGAAGAAGTTCGGGCTGCCCACGCATTTCCTGCCGAAGGTGATCGCGCCCGGCACCACGCTCGGAAAATTCAGCAAAGCACTCGCGGAGCGCACGGGTCTCGCCGGTGTGAAAGTCGTCGCCCCGCCTTCGCACGACACGGCCTCGGCGGTTGCGGGCGTGCCCACGGCGAACACTGGCAAAGCGAACTGGGCTTACATCAGCTCGGGCACGTGGTCGCTCATGGGGGTGGAGATTCAGAAAGCTGTGCTGACGCCGCGCGCACTGGAGCTGAACATGACCAACGAGGGCGGCGTGGATGGCACCTATCGCCTGCTCAAGAACATTATGGGGCTCTGGCTCGTGCAGCAGTGCAAACGCTCGTTTGATGCCGCCGGGAAGAAATACGATTACTCTCAGCTTGCCGCGTTCGCAGCGAAAGCGAAGCCGCTGCGCTCTATCGTCAATGTGAACGCCCAGCGCTTTCTCAATCCGCCAGATATGCCCCGGGAGATTCAGGGATTTTGCCGCGAGACGAAGCAGCCCGTGCCAAGGACCGAGGGCGAACTCATTCGCTGCGCCTACGAAAGTCTGGCGCTGAAATATCGCGAGACGCTTGCCTCGATCGAGGAGCTGACCGGCGAGGAAAGCGAAGTCATCCACGTCGTCGGTGGCGGTTCGCAGAGCAAGATTCTCAATCAGTTCACCGCCGATGCATGTGACCGCCCCGTTGTCGCGGGACCGGTCGAGGCCACGGCGATGGGCAATTTACTCACACAGGCGAGGGCCGATGGTGAGATCGGATCGCTGGCGGAGATGCGCGAAGTCGTCCGAGCATCCAGCACCGTGCAGCGCTACGAACCGGCGGCATGGAAGGAAGCGGCGGAGCGATTCGCCGAACTGCGCCTGCGTAGTTGAGCGGTTGCCATTGCGTAGGATTCGACTCTGATGGGAGCGCCGAGGAAAAGCAGTTTGACAATTGGTGGCTGCCCCAGCACCTTCCCGCCCCTTTTCAGTAATTCGGTCAACCTGCTAACTACCTATCATGATGAGCTCACTAGTCGAAGAAGCATCCAAAACCATCCCGAGCGTTCCGTTGCTCGTCAACGTCGTCTCCAAGCGTGTGCGCCAGCTTTCCGCCGGGCATAAGCCGATGATTGATGTGGTCACCCGCATGGGGCTCGCCGACATCGCACTCAGCGAAATCATCGCCGGGAAGCTCGGCTATGAGATGAAGAAGAAGGACGAGGAAGAGAGCTAGGACGCTCTCTCCTTTATTGGCAAAGCGATGAGCACCGAAATTTCGGTCAATCGCAAGGCGCTGCGGGATTATCACATCCTCGACAGGATCGAGGCTGGCATTGAACTCAAGGGCACGGAGGTGAAATCCATCCGTGGAGGTCTTGCGAACGTGAACAATGCGTTTGCGCGCGTGGAGAAGGGGCAGATGTGGCTGTATGACATGGACATCCAGCCCTACGAAAAGGCGAGCCACGAGCAGCATGAGCCAAAGCGGTTGCGGCGGCTGCTGCTGCACCGTCAGGAAATCGAAAAGCTTTTAGGCAAGACGCAGATTGAGGGATTCTCGCTCGTTGCGTTGCGGGTCTATTGGAAGGGCCATCGCGTGAAAGTCGAAATCGGACTCGGCAAAGGAAAGCTCGCGCACGACAAGCGTCAGGATTTGAAAGCGAAAGCCGTGAAGCGCGAAACAGATCGCGTGGTGTCGGGCTTTAATCGCAGCCGCTCCTAGAGCAGTGGTTCGGCGGCGGCGAGCGCCTTCAGATACACGCTGTGGCGGCCCCAGCTTGCTAGTTCCTGATCGAGGACGGTGGTCATGTCGTCGCTGTCTGCGGGCATGACGTGCTTGGTCGTGTTGCCGGCCTGATCGCGGATTTCGACGTGGAGGAAATTCGCAGTAGTCGGGCGTGATGCGGAGATGGTGAGGGTGTCGCTGACCAATTCAATCGCGCTGATGCACGACCCCGCGGCCTCGGTGAGATCGCAAACGACGTCGCCGGTTCCCGTGGAGAAATGCACGTGATTTCCCCGCGCGCCGTGCGCCGACCAGCCGAGTTGTGCTGCAAACCAGCCGACGATCAACATGGCTGGCGTGCGTGCGCCGGGCGCGTGGGTGATGGCGATGCGCTTGATGCCGCGCAATGCGGAGGCAGTCTCGGTCGTGTCGAACAACTGCGCGAGCGACTGGCGCAGGTGCAGCGAGCGCGTCCACGCAAGGTCGCAAAGCACCGCATGGCTGCTGCCGAGCGAGCGTCGCAAAGCGGCGAATTGTCTGCGGGCATCGCCCCAAGTCTGGCTGTCAAAAATAAGCCGGTTCACCCAACGCCAAACTTCGCTGTCCACGAGTTCAGGACAGTCGCAGCGCCACCACAAAGTGAGCGGCAGGTCGTAATCGAGCTGCGAGAAAAGCAGATTCGGCAGCAGCGCCTTCACATTTCCCTCGACGAAAATGGAGACCTGTTCGCAGCAGACGTGCTTTGCGCCGACCTTCGGCAGAAAGCAG
>CAMBOD010000247.1 GCA_945868985.1 Prosthecobacter debontii
GCCAAGTTAGGAAAGGCAATTGGAGCGCCACTTGCCCTACTTTACGCCATGCTTAAAGCACTCCCGCCTTACGAATCTATTTTCCACCCCTCGGATTTCACTGACGCGAGCCACATCGCCTTTTGCCATGCGTTGAAACTCGCACATGCATCGAAGGCCAGTCTGACTTTGCAGCACGCGACAAGCGACCATCATGAGCACTGGCACGATTTTTCCGGAATACGTGAGACTCTTGAGCGCTGGAATCTGCTTCCAAAAGGCAGTGATCGTCATGCGGTAGCGAAACTAGGGATAGGCGTTCAAAAAGTAATAAGCCATGGATCGAATCCGGTGGAATCTGTCCTGCATTATCTGAACCGGCATCCCGCCGACTTGATCGTTCTCGCCACGCATACTCATGAGGGCCGGATGAAGTGGCTGCATCATTCGCAAGCCGAGCCGATCGCGCGGGGAGCGCATACGCCAACTTTGTTCATACCGGACAATGTGGTCGGCCTCATCAACTACGAAGATGGCTCGGTGAATCTGCAAAACGTGCTCATTCCAGTGTCCGCAGAACCCAACCCAATGTCCGCCGTGGATGCTGCAGTCCAACTTGCACGTGTGCTAGAACTCAAGCGCGTGCAGTTTCACCTGCTGCATGTGGGTGATGAAAAAACAATGCCCGCTCTTGATCTGCCACGGCAGGAGGGATGGACGTGGAATCGTCTCATCCGCCCCGGCGCGGTGAATGAAACCATTCATGAGGCTGCCTCCGCTTTAAACGCCGATTTGATCGTAATGAGCACCGCCGGCCACCATGGCTTTCTCGATGCATTGCGCGGCAGCACGACGGAGCGCGTTCTTCATGAGTCCGAATGCCCGCTGCTGGCCGTTCCGCCCTGGCGCTATTGAGTATCCCTTTCATTCCGAGATGAGTATTGAACGCGAGAGCCCCGTGCGTATTCTCACACAGCATGGCAGATGAGACCAAGCCCCAGAATGATGCAGACTCGCGCGATTCCGTGGATCGCGGGATGTTTGATTTCCCGGATTTCGGGGCGATGGGACGTAATTTTGTAACGTGGGCGAAGGCCAATCCGGGGGCTTGTGCGCTGGGTGTGTGCCTGCTGGCAGTGCTGGGATATTTTTATTTCGGGGTGAAGGCGTTTCAGAGTCTTTCGCAAACTTCGGCACAGTGGATTGCAGCGAGCTGGAATGAGGAAAATGATCAGGAGCATTGCGTGGGGATCATCCCGGTGGCTCTGCTGCTGGTCCTCCTGCGTTGGCGGGATTTGCGCTCCGTGCCAAAAGAGCCATCGAATACAGGGCTGTGGTGGGTGGCAGCGGGGGTGCTGCTTTTTGTGGTGGGAGTCCGTTGCATCGAAGGACGATATACGATTTTTGCACTGCCACCGCTCATCTACGGCGGAGTGATTTTTCTCTACGGAAAAAAGGTCGCGCGCATCGTGCTTTTTCCGTGTGTGTTTTTGTTGTTCATGACTCCCATAGGCGGCGTGGTGCAGGGCACGGCGGGGCTTCAGTCAAAAACCGCTGTTGTCATTGAATCGCTCTCCTCGATCTGTGGCATCCGCATCCACGCGGAGGGAGCCAAAATCTTCTCGCTCGACGGACGCTTCGAACCGCTGGAAGTCGCGGGCGGTTGCTCGGGAATTCGTTCGCTGATGGCGATGCTCACGCTGGCCGCGCTCTACGCATACTTTGCGATGCGCACGCCGATGCGCGGTCTGGTGCTGTTTGGGTGTTCGCTGCTGTTTGCGATTCTCGGCAATTTCGCGCGCGTGTTTTCCGTGGTAGTTTTTGCACGGTTCTTTGACCCGAAAATCGCGACGGGGCTTTACCACGACTATTCGGGATTCATTTTCTTCCCGGTCGCCGTGCTGGCGATGATTGGTGCGGGAAATGTGATCAACCGCGATTGGAGCAGTTGGTGGAAGCGCGCAGCAGCAGCGGCCACGGCAGAAGCGACGCCTGTTAAAAAAGCACCAACGGATTCGCCTGTTTCGCCTCCTTCGAGCGAGCCGCCAAAACCCGAAAAACCATCCGGCTCATATGACTACTAAGCGCCTCGCCATCCTGCTAGCGACTGTCGGGCTCGGTTTGAGCGCGGTTTTTCTGCTGCCAAAATCCGCCGCACAGCCGACCGGCCTTCAACTCACAGGAGAAGAAGAAGTGGCTATGCCGGAGGACGTTTCCGGCTGGTTCGGACGCAGCGGCGAGATCACTCAGAAAGAGCGCGATACTCTCGGCAAAGGCACCAAGTTTGGCCGGATGTTTTACAGCCATCCCGTTGCACGCAATTATGAGTTGCTCGTGTCCGTCGTGCTCTCCGGCCACGACATGAGCAACAGCATCCATCGTCCGGAGCGCTGTCTCGATGCGCAAGGATGGTCCATTCTGGAAAGTGAAGAAGTGGCTGTGCATGTCGAAGGTCGCGGCTCATTCCCCACGACACGGCTGCACAACCGTCGCTCCGTCCAATTGAAGAACGGAACCTCAACGTCTCAGGATGCTTTCACGTTTTATTGGTTCGTCGGTGAAAATGAGATCACCGGGAGCCATTTGGGGCGCTTTTTCCAGGACAACCGCGACCGCCTGCTGCGTGGCGTCAACCAGCGTTGGGCGTTCATTACCGTGACTGCGGTCATCCCCATTCGAGAAAAGCCGGAGGAGCAGGCGGAAGCAAAACGCTGGGTGGATACGACGGCGCGCAAATTCATCAAAGACTTCGCGCCTCAGCTGCACAAAGGCACACTGCGCTATCGGTGATCGGCACAAAAAAGGCGTCCGTTTTATACGAACGCCCTTTTCGTGAGGTGGTGGTGAAGTTTTATCCGAGCTTCGAGGACACGAGGCTTTCGAGCTTCACGATGTCTGCGGCGAATTTGCGGATGCCCTCGGCGGTTTTTTCCGTCGCCATCGCGTCGTCGTTCATTTCGTAGCGGAAGGTTTTTTCGTCGTAGGTGCGCTTGGCAATGTTCATGCCCTGTGCTGCGGCTGCGTCGAGTTTCTTCACGAGCGGATCGGTCGAGGCGGCGAGTTCTGCGAGGAGCGACGGGCTGATCGTGAGCAGGTCGCAGCCGGCCAATTCGGTGATTTCGCCCTTGTTGCGGAAGGATGCGCCCATGACTTCCGTGTTGTAGCCGAACTTTTTGTAGTAGTTGTAAATCTGCGTGACGGAGACGACGCCGGGATCTTCCGTTGGTGCGTAGTCCTTCTTCGTGCTGGCCTTGAACCAGTCGAGAATACGACCGACGAAGGGAGAGATGAGTTGTATGCCACCCTCGGCGCATGCGACGGCCTGCGCGAGCGAGAAAAGGAGCGTCAGGTTGCAGTGGATGCCTTCCTTCGCGACGATCTCGGCGGCTTTGATGCCTTCCCACGTGCTTGCGATTTTGATGAGCACGCGGTCGCGGCTGATGCCTGCTTTTTCGTAAAGCGCGATGAGCTGGCGGGACTTCGCGACGGTGCCAGCGGTGTCAAAGGAAAGGCGCGCATCGGTCTCGGTGCTCACGCGACCGGGGACGATTTTCAAAATCTCCAGACCGAAGTTCACGAGGATGTGATCCATCACATCGTCCACGCGTTTCGCGCCGGTGAGGCCGCTGTTTTTGCGATCAGCGACGGCTTTGTCCACGAGGTGCGCGTATTCGGGTTTCGAAGCGGCGGCGAGGATGAGCGAGGGATTCGTGGTCGCGTCCTGCGGCTTGTAGGCCTTCATGGACTCGAAGTCGCCGGTGTCTGCGACGACCTTGGTGAGTTGCTTGAGTTGGTCGAGTTGAGTGGTCATGGCTTTTTAGAAAAAATGGAGCGTCAGGCTAAAGCCGTCGTCGCGTGGAGCAAACTTTAACTCCGCGTGCGAGGGGAGAGGCGGGAGCGGGAGTCGAACCCGCTCGTAGAGGTTTTGCAGACCCCGGCCTTCCCACTTGGCTATCCCGCCGTAATCGAGGGCGCGCAGAATTAGCGGAGGCGGGCGCGGGCGTCAACGGACAATCTCGATCCAAAAGAGGCTATCCTTTGCGCTCTTGGGAGGTTGGTTATATTAACTACATATTGCCATGAATACCGCCGCTTATCTGCTCTCGCCAAAAGAACTCGCCGCTACACTACAGTCTGGCGAGGCGCCGGTGCTGCTCGATGTGCGGACGCCGATGGAGTTTCGGGAAATTCATGTCGAGGGTGCGCAGCTTTCGCCGCTGGATGAACTCGATCCTGCCGCGATCGCGCGCCAGCACGGAAATGCGCCAGCCTGCGTGGTCATCTGCCGCAGTGGAAAACGGGCCTGCACTGCCGCCGAAAAGCTGACTGCTGCCGGAATGAAAAACCTGCGTGTCCTCGATGGCGGAATGCTCGCCTGGGCGGAGGCAGGGCTGCCAGCGAATCGCGGAAAGAAATCCATTTCACTCGAACGACAGGTGCGCATCGCCGCCGGGTTGCTGGTTCTCGCGGGCGTTGTTTTAGGGCTGTGGGTGCATCCGGGGTTTTTCGGACTGTCCGCATTTGTCGGCGCGGGGCTTACTTTTGCAGGCATCACCGACTGGTGCGGCATGGGTCTGCTTTTGGCGAAGGCTCCTTGGAATCGCTGAGCGCTAATACAGCTCGACCGGCGAACGCTTGCCGTCTTCGGGACTGCGCTGCGCTGCGCGATCGGGGCCGAGCGTGGCCACTCGGAGG
>CAMBOD010000248.1 GCA_945868985.1 Prosthecobacter debontii
TCCAGATCACGTTCTGCGATGAGGAACTGGCTTTGATAGAGCCGGACCTTTGCATGCGTTGCGATGTTGCTGCGGATTTTGGCAGTGAGATCGAACGGCTCACCGAGTTTCATGCGCGATGGCACGTCCACGCGTTCGACGAGCACCTCGGGTTTCGTCGGATTGCGAAGCGGAACCGTCCACACCTCGATGCCTGCCTGTGCGAGCCGGGTTGCTGTTTCCAATGCCCGCCCGCCAGTGTCGTTGCCGTCGCTCATCAGCACGACGCGCTGCGATTGATTGGCAGCGAAGAGCGCACTGGCGAAATCGAGCGCACCGCCGATGTCGGATGCCTTTGCCTCGTGAAGAGGCGGCCACTCCAGTCGCACAGCGTTTTCCAGCGGAGGCTGCCACACCTCGGTGCCTTTTCCAAATCCGACTACGCCCGCTTGGTCGCCGGTCCGCTGCGATGACAGGGCAGCACTTGCAAAGTCACGCGCAGTCTTCGCTGCCTCCGGCGAAATGCTCGCAGAGCCATCCACGACAAACAGCACGCCAAGCTCCGATGAAGGAAGCAATGCTCGCGCCCCGGCCATAGCGAGCGCGATGAGCGAGAGGATGAGCGCGCGAACTGCAAGACACGTGCAGCGCTGAGATGGTGTGAAATCCGCGAGTGAGCGTCGCTGGCCCAGCAACAACAGCGGCAGCGCGAGCAGCGTGAGGAGAAGCCACGGTTGGGAGACTTCAAAATTCATTCCGTCTTCCTCCGATGAAAGAGCCACCATTCTGCAACGAGCAGCGCAAAGGCTGCGAACGCGAGCCAGCGCCAGAACGGCCAGTTGCTGAAACTAGCCAATGCGACGGAGGGCGGCGACGTCGGTGTATTGCCGCCGCTTGCGCGCAAGTCGGACTCGTCCGCGCTGAATGTATTCACAGCGATCCAGCGCATCGTATCGCCGTCGCTGAGCGCGTAGTAACCGTTGTGCATGGGCTGGAGAAAATGTGCGATGTCTGGCTTTGATACCGGCTCGTTTTCCGAGGTGACGGGATTCGCGGTGATGCGTTGTCCTTCGGTGAGCGTGATGGTTTCGCCGCTTTGCGCGGATTGCTGCCCGGCGGATTGTTCGCCAGCGAGCCAGTGAAGCGTGTTGTTCATTAGCAGTGGGAACGCGACTCGCAGCGGTAGGTCGCTCTCCAAGACATCGAACGCGAGCGCGGCGATGCGCTGCTGTTTGCGTTCGCCGGTGACGAGTAAAGCGTGGTCGAACGAGCGCAGCGGCGCGGAGAATGTCCATCCATCGTGCGGCTCCGGCAGGGTGAGCGCGGCGGCGTGGAGGATGGTGACGTTTTGCAGGCTCACATTGCGGGTTGCGGGATGCGCGGCGTCCACGTCGGTGACGAGCGGCTGCTCCAGCGGTGTTGCGGCGGCGAAGGGTGTGCTCTTTAGAAATAGGAAATTTCCCTGCGTGCTGGTGAGGTTGAATTCGGCGGGCAGTGTGTTGTCGAAGATGACGGCTTCAAATTTCGGCGCGAGCGACGGCTGCCATGCTTCGGGCGTGATGAGTTGAAACTTCACACTCGCATCCACGGAGAGGAATTTTTCCAAAAAAGCGTTTCCACGCGATACGAGCAGCACTCGGGCTGTGCGGGTGGTGGGGAGCGTGGCGTAGGCGACGTTGTCGAACGCGAGCGCATCCGGCGTAGTGATGCGGGCTTTGAGCCAGCCACGCGCGGAACGGGTGGGGCGGGGGACTGAGGTGAAAAATTCCAGGCGACGTTCGCCGGGCGCGAGGGTGAATGGTTTCACTTCGAGGAGGCGTCCGTCGTAGGAGAGTTCGACATCGGTGCTGGCTGTTGCGCGTCCGAAATTCTGGATCTCCAGCAGGAGTTCGCTCGTCTCGGGGCTTGCGGGTAATGGACGTGTGGCGAAGCGCGTGATGGCGAGATTGTCGAGCGGCGTAGCGATGCTCTGTGTGATGAGATGAGAGTGAAGCGACGGTGCTTTTGGTTCGCGGTCGCTGATGAGAACGATGTGATTTTCGCCCTTGCGTGATGCGAGCAACGAGTCGGCGAGTGTGAGCGCGGCGTTCAAGTCATCGGTGGCCTCGGTGGGACGCGCTGAATTCAGGGCATCGAGCAGCGGCTTTTCATCGGAGGTGAATGGAACGGCGACTGTCGGCCTTGCACCGACAATGATGAGCGCGAGTTGATGCTGACCAGAGATTTGGTGTGCGTGTCCACGCGCCATGGCCAGCGCCTTCGCAAAGCGCGTCTGTCCGTCGTGCTCGACGGCGTTCATCCGCGCACGGGCGTCGAGGATGAGGACTGTGCCTGCACCATTCTGGATGCTGCGCTCCAGCAGCGGTCGCGCGAGCGCGGCGATCAGCAGTGTGAAAATGAGTAGGTTCAGCAGGAGCGAAAGCAGGTGGCGCAACCGCTGGAAGAACGAGCGACGTCCGCTCTGATTGACGATGCGCTGCCAGAACATGAGCGTGCTGACGGGTAGCGCTCGCCTTTTGAGCCGCATGAAATACAGCAGCACGATGAGCGGCACTCCCGCGAGAAACCACGCAGCCCATAGATGGAGAAATGTCATGCGAGGCGCGTTTTCATTGAAGCATCATGCCGTCGCGCAGAATTCGGAGGACGATGTCCTCGAAGGGAACATCGGTCGTCACGCGTGCGTGGGCGATAGCACGCTGGAGGCAGAAGTTTTCGAGGCTGTTGTTGAACGTGGCGATTTCGTCGCAGTAACGGCGGATGAGATTTTCGCTGACAGTGAGATCGAGCGACTTGTCAGTTTCCGTTTCGAGCAGCGTGAGGTCGCCGACGTGGGCGGGCGACAGTTCGGCTGGGTCGAGGATTTGGATCGTGTGGACTTCAAACTGGCTGTGACGCAGGAGACTCAGCGCTTCTTCGTAGCCGACGGGATCAAAAAAATCGCTGAGCACGAAGACTAGACCGCGTCTTTTCACGCGCTGCGTGAACGCACGCACACACGGCAACAGTTGTGTCGGGCCGTCGGGAGCGGGGGCCTTGCGTAGAAAATCGAGCACGGTGTGAAATTGTGATTTGCCCCGCGAGATACCAAGTTCACCGAGAAGGCTGGATGCAAAGTAGTGGATGTTCACCCGGTCCAGATTTGCCAGTGCGATGTAGGCGAGGGCGGCGGTAATGCGAAGGGAGGACTCAAGTTTGGAAAGACGGATGCCGGGCGCGGGAGGTGTCCATTTCATCGAAGCGCTCACGTCCACGAGGAAGTGGACAGGCAAATCCTGCTCCTGCTCGTAGAGTTTTACGAAGAGGCGTTCGAGGCGTCCGTAGGCGGGCCAGTCAATGCTGCGAAGTTCGTCGCCGGGGGTGTATTCGCGGTAGTCTGCGAATTCGAGGCTGCTGCCGGTCTGGCGTGAGCGGCGCTCCGCGCGGTGCTCGCCACGAAAGAGCTTTTTTGCGAGCAGATGAAGCTGCTCGAGTTTGGCCAGAAAGGCCGAATCGAAAAGCGCGGCGGCTGCGACGCTCACGGCACTTCAACACTCGCCACGGCCATTGCGGCGATGCCTTCTTGTCTGCCGAGGAAGCCGAGTCGCTCGTTCGTCGTGGCTTTGATGCCGACGCGCTTCGGCTCCAGCGAAAGGACGGCGGCGAGTTTGCTTTTCATCGCTTCGAGGTGGGGGCCAATTTTCGGCGCTTCGGCGATGAGGGTGCAGTCAATGTTGTTCAAGCGCCCGCCCTGCTCGGCGACGAGTTCGACAGCACGGCGGACGATTTCCAGCGAGGACATCCCTTTGCACTCCGGATCTGTGTTTGGAAAATGATGGCCGATGTCGCGTTCGCCGATGGCTCCGAGGATGGCGTCTGCGATGGCGTGGCAGAGCACGTCGGCGTCGCTGTGTCCGTCGAGGCCGTGTGTGTGCGGGATATTCACGCCGCCGAGAATGAGAGCGCGATTTTCCGCGAAGCGGTGGACGTCGTAGCCGATTCCGACGAGGTTCATTCGTGTGGGAGGAGCTGGATTTTGCCGTTCCATGCACGGATGGAGAGCTTGTCCGGGTTTTCGGGGCGCGTGGTCATTTCAAAAGTGCCGCCTGCATTTTCGAGGAGGAGTTTCCCAGCGGCGACATCCCACAGCGAGACGCTTTGTTCGATATAGGCGTCGAGTCGCCCGCAGGCGACGTAGGCGAGATCGAGTGCGGCGCTGCCCATGAGGCGGCATTTGCGGACGCGCTCAATGTATTTTGGCAAAAGCGCCATGCCAGCGTTGATGGTCGTTTTGTTTTTGGAAAAACCGATGCTCACGACGGCTTCGCCCAAGTCGGTGCGGTCGCTCACGCAGACGGTGCTTCCATTTAGCAGTGTCGGCCCGCCGCGAACTGTCTGCCACATTTCATCGCGCTGCGGATCGTAGATGACGCCGAGCTGGATTTCGCCCGCGCGACGGAGCGCGATGCTCACGCAATAGTGGGGGATGCCGTAGTAGTAGTTCACCGTGCCGTCTATCGGGTCCACTATCCACTGCCACTCACTGGCCTGATTTCCGGCAATGCCTTCCTCGCCGTAGAGCGCGTGGTCAGGGAAAGCGCCGAGCAATCTGCGGGTGATGAGTTCCTGTGTCTGGACATCGAGGGCGAGTTTGATGTCGTGGGCGAGAAGTTCGTTTACCTCTGGTGGCTTGCCGAAATGCTGGCGCAGAAG
>CAMBOD010000249.1 GCA_945868985.1 Prosthecobacter debontii
GCCGTTGCGCTCGATGAGAACTGTGCCTTTTGCAAAGCCGAGTTCCGCTACGAGAGAAGCGACATCGTTTGCAGCGATTTCACGCGGTTGGCCGTTCAGGAAAATTTTCACGGCGCGAGAATGGCTTGATCCCAGTCCTTCCACACGGCCTCGAAGCCGCGACCGCGTAGCAGCTCTGCGATTTCGGCAGGCGTGCGGGTGTCGGCGATTTGAAATTGCTCCGTCGCATTCTGATCGTGGCCGCATCCGTCAGTCTCCACGCGACGACCGCGCACCGTGAGATGAAGATCGTCTTTTCCCTCGCCCGTGTAGCCGCCAGGTTCGGTGTGACTGCCCGCGCTCATCATCGTGATGCCGAGTGGCAGCAAGGCGTCGCGCAGCGCGGCGGGTTCGCGGGTGCTGAGCACGATGCCGGTGTGAGGAAAACAAATCCTCATCGCGCAGACGAGTTGCACAAACTCCCGATCCGGCAACGTGTGCTTCGGCTGGAATTCTCCTGCGCAGGGACGCAGTCGTGGGAGCGACACGGTAAATTGCGCCTTCCAGCAACGACGCAGTAAATGATCGAGATGCGCCGCGAGCACCATCGCCTCGCGATGCCATTCGCACAGGCCAAAAAGCGCACCGATGCCGATGCGACGGAAGCCTGCGTCGTATGCACGCTCGGGGCAGGCGAGCCGCCAGTCGAAGTCGCGCTTCGGTCCCGCCGTGTGTAGCTCCGCGTAGGTCGCGCGGTCGTAGGTTTCCTGATAAACCACAAGTCCCTCCGCGCCTGCGGCGACGAGCGGCGCGTAGTCCGCCGTCTCCATCGGCGCGACTTCGAGCGCGAGCGCGGGCACTTCCGGAGCGAGCGAGCGCACGCAGCGTTCGAGATAGCCGTTCGAGACAAACTTCGGATGCTCGCCCGCAACGAGCAGCACATTGCGAAAACCCTCCGCCGTAAGATGGCGCGCCTCGCGCACAACACTCTCGATTTCGAGCGTCACGCGCAGGATCGCGTTGTCGCGTGAGAAGCCGCAATAAGCGCAGTTGTTGATGCACTCGTTGCTGAGATAGAGCGGGGCGAAAAGTCGGATCGCCTTCCCGAAATTCTGCCGTGTGATCAGCGCGGACTCCTGCGCCATGGCTTCGAGCTGCGCGTCGCTTTTCGGCTCCAGCAAGGCGGCGAACCTCCGCATCGTAGCGGATGGCTGGCTTGGAAATAAAATGTCGTCGGCGGAAGGCACGTGCTGTTGATAGTGGTGAAAATGGCGGATGACGAATGCGGAATTACGAATTAACGCGACATTCGTCATCCAGCATTTTCTTTCTCTCTCATGCTCACGCTTTACCACAGCATCATTCTCATTGTCCTGCTCTTCATGCTGGGAAATGTGCTGATGAATATCCTTTCCTTCAAAAGCCTGCGCGCCGTCGCGCCGCCGGAAAATGGACCGCTCATCTCCGTGCTCGTCCCGGCCCGCAATGAAGCGCGCAACATCGAGGCGTGTGTGCGCTCGCTGCTACTACAGGATTACCCACACTACGAACTGCTCGTGCTCGACGATCATTCCGAGGACAGCACCGCCGCCATCGTTGAGAAGTTGATGGCTGAAGTTCGCAACCCCCGCGTGACTGCGCGTCTGCTGCGTGGTCAGCCATTGCCCGATGGATGGTGCGGGAAAAATTGGGCCTGCCACCAGCTCGCCGACGCCGCGAAGGGAGAGTTTCTGCTATTCACCGACGCCGACACCATCCACTCGCCCGGCACTGTGAGTTCGGCGATGGACTACGCATGCCGCAACGATGCGAGCCTGCTTTCGTCATGGCCGCGTTTGCTCACGGGCACGCTTGGTGAAAAACTGATCGTTCCGGTGATTCCGCTCATTGGCTTTGGATTTTGTCCACTGTGGCTGCTGCGTCTCGTGCAGCGAAAAGGTCTGCGCTTTGACTCCCGACTCGCGCGCGCAATCAGCGCGTCGAACGGGCAGTTCATGTTTTTCAAACGCGAGGCGTATGAGCGCATCGGCGGTCATGCAGCGGTGCGGGCGCACTTGGTGGAGGACGTAGCGCTGGGCCGCGAAGTCGCGGCGAGGATGGGCGAGGGGATGCGATTGTTTAATTGCGACGGCGTGCAGTTTTCAACGGTGCGGATGTATCGTTCGCTCGGCGAAACGTGGGAGGGCTTCACGAAAAATATGCGCGCGGTGTTCGAGGGACAGAGTGTGGCGTTCTGGCTTTTCGGTCTCGCCCAGTGGACGTGCCTCTTCGCTCCGTTCGTGTTTATTTTCACCGCGCCGCATCCGGTTTGGAGGATCGTCGCTGCGCAGGTTGCGGTGATTTATCTCATCCGCGTGCTGCTGGCGCTGCGTTTTCGCACTAGTTGGCTCGGCGCATTTCTGCATCCGATTGGGATGTTTTTGATGATGCTCATCGGGCTGAATAGCTGGCGACGTAGCATCGGTAGCGGAGTGGTCTGGAAGGGGCGCACCTATCGGCCTGATGTATAGAGAAACATCGCTCCGCTTGCATTCCGTCATCTTTTCACCATGCTCGCGCCGATGCAGATCACGTTGCTGAAATCAAAGCTGCACCGCGCGACCGTCACTGGCGCGTGTGTGGACTATGAGGGAAGTCTCACCATCTCCGAGGATATCGCGGAGCGCGTCGGGCTGTTGCCCTATGAGCGTATCCTCATCGGAAACATGGCGAATGGAGCGCGCTTCGAGACGTATGTGATCTACGGGCCGCGTGGGACAGGCGTCATCGAATTGAATGGCGCGACCGCCCATCTAGGCGGACCGGGAGACCGACTGACCATTATGAGCTTCGGGCAATTTACCCCCGAGGAGGCCGTCCGCCATTGCCCGCGCGTGGCTGTGCTCGATGAAAACAACGCCATCATCCGCTACGAAGCCGGCGTAAAATCGCGCTTCGAGGAGATGCTCGCTTAACCGAATTCCGCTATGAAAGAAATGCTCACGTCTCCATTCGCATTCGGTTTTTACACCGGTTGCGTGCTGCTGCTCATCGCGCTCTATCATCACCTGAAGCTGAAGCTCGACCACGCCCGCTATAAACGGATGCTCAGCGACAAACTCGAAATCGAGGCGGCCACGCTCTCAAAGCTGAAGCAGGAGGCGGACGCGCTGAAAAAGGAGAACGAAAACCTTCGGGTGAAAGTGCAGGGACTCAATTCACAGCCCGACAACAAGCTCGCCCGCGAACTCGAAATCTTTGCACGCGCCGAGAAAAAGATGACCGTCGCAGCGCCGGGATTTGCCGCGCCGTGGGAGCAGGCCAAGCAGGCCGCGCACGATGAAGTTACCGCTGAAGAGTCCGGAACTTCCGCGCCGAAAAAGTTTTTTCAGCGCTTTTTTGGAGGCGCCGTTGCAGCGGGAGTTTCGCCGGTGGAGACGGTGAAATCACTCCAGCAGGGCACAGAGTCGAAGGCTGAAAATTCGGGAGCCGCTTAGTGGATTTCCAAACTAGCGGGCTACTTTTCCAGTTGCGCGGAAAGACTTCACCGCCTAACTCCCCACGCCCTCGCCACAAGGCGGCACTATGAAAACCCTCGTAATTGCGGAGAAACCGAGTGTAGCCCAAGACCTAGCGCGTGCGCTCGGCCTTAAGCCGGGGCGTGGCGCGGACTTTTACGAAAACGACGACTACGTCATATCGAGCGCAGTGGGTCACTTGCTGGAGCTTTGCGTTCCTGATGAGCATGAAATCAAGAAGGGCAAGTGGTCGCTTGAGAAACTCCCCCACATGCCGCCGGAGTTCGCGCTCGCACCGATTGATAGGAACGCGCCACGCCTCGCGATGTTGAAAAAACTCCTCAAGCGCAAGGACGTGACCGCCCTCGTCAATGCGTGCGACGCGGGCCGAGAGGGTGAACTGATTTTCCGCAACATCGTCCGTGCATCCGGCGCGAAGCAGTCCATCAAGCGCCTCTGGCTGCAAAGCATGACGACCGAGGCCATTCGCAAGGCATTCGCCTCGTTGCGTAGCGACGCTGAGATGCTGCCGCTCGCCGATGCGGCGACTTCGCGCAGTGAGTCTGACTGGCTCGTCGGCATCAATTCCACGCGCGCCTTCACCGCTTTCAATTCACGCGGCGGCGGCTTTTTGAAAACGACGGCTGGCCGCGTTCAGACGCCGACACTCGCCATCCTCGCCGAGCGCGAGGAGAAGATTCGCGCCTTCGTGCCGCGCGCATATTTCGAGGTGTTTGGGGATTTCGAGATCGCTGCGGGGCAGTATCGCGGGCGCTGGTTCGATGAGAAATTTGACGGCAAGAAAACCGCAGACGAGCAGGCGAAAGCCGAGCGCATATGGGACAAGGCGCAGGCCGACGAGATCGTGGCGAAATGCACGGGCAAGCCCGGTATTATCGAGGAGGAAAAGAAGGAGGCCTCGCAAATTTCACCACAGCTCTACGATTTGACGACATTGCAGCGCGATGCGAACGGACGCTTCGGATTTCCCGCGCGCATGACCCTGCAAATAGCGCAGGCACTTTACGAAAAACACAAGGTGCTCACGTATCCGCGAACTGATTCGCGCTACCTGCCGGAGGATCATCTTGCCACGGCGAAGGAAGTCATGGGCAGCTTCTCGGGCGAACTCGCCAAGCACGCGAAGAAAGCGATGCAGGCCGGATGGGTGAAGCCGAACAAGCG
>CAMBOD010000250.1 GCA_945868985.1 Prosthecobacter debontii
GGAGCAACTGCCAGCGCGAAGCCGAGGAAAAAGTGGCTGTAGTGCGTGAATCGTTTTGTGAGCGAATAGACAAAAATCATCCCGAGCGCGACCGGCGAAAGATACAGGCAGAGCGGGTTTATCCACCATGCCGTGAGCACGAACGCCGCCGTGCTCGATGCGAGCAGCACAATCGCGACAGGCCTCGGCAGCAGCTTGTGACGTCCGGCTGTGCGCGGGTTTCGTTTGTCCATTTCCCAATCGGCGATCCGATTAAAAAGCATCGCCGCTGTGCGCGCAAAAACCATCGCCAGCACGATCAGCCCGCACAATTTCGCCGAAGGCAATCCGCCCGCCGCGACAAGCATCGCGCCGAGTGCAAACGGCAGCGCAAAAACGGTGTGCGAAAAGCGGATGAAGCGCAGCGCGTCGGCAATCATCGAAACTCCGGCGTCGCCTATAATTGCGGCTGGGCCTCGCGGGCGCGGGGATCCTCGGGCTCATCGAAGATCGCCGCGAGCCGGTCATCCACACGCAAATCAATCAGCTTCCAGACATCCACGGGCTTGTAGAAATAGAAGCGCCAGCGGAGCGGGAAATCCTTGCCGAGCGAGATGACGGTGTAGCTCATGAGCCGGTCGCCCACGCCCTTCTTCGTCACGATTTCATGCCCGGACATCACGCCGAAAACTGCGATGGCGTCCTTGGTTTTCGACTTAAGCATCTTCACATCCTCGGCGCGCTCGGCGATTTTGGTGCCGCGCGTGAGCTGGTCGTAGGCTTGATCCACCTCGCGACGCTGGAGGTAGGCAAAAAAGCGCGACATGATTTTCTCCGGCGAATCCCCCTCGGCGGCGGCTTCAATGGGCGCTTCGGCGCTGATGATGGGAGGATTCGCGGGCTGCTTCGGAGCGGCTTTGGCCGGTGCTTGCGCGTGGGCGGCGATGGTGAGGCCGAGGATGAATGCGGTGATGATTTTCATGCGAGGAGTGCGGTGAGCCGCGCGTGCGTATTTGCAGTCAGCGGCGTGCCGTGTGCGAAAGTCAGGATGCGAACATCGAATGACAACAGTTTTCTCAGCGAAAGAGCCAGTTGCCTCGCATCGGCGCAGTATTTCGCGGGCAGCATCGCAAAGCCGTTCGGCTCGACGTGAATGAGCGCATCGCCCACGCACACGACGCCATCGCCGGTAAACGCAATCTCCCCCGCCCCGCCGCCGGGCAGCGAAACCACGCGCAATCCGCCGGTCGCAATATCGCCATCGGCGAGCGTGCCATCGAGCGCGATGCAGAGTTCCTGCGCGGCATCGGCGTGTGCAAAAATCGGGACACCAAAGCGCGAGCGATAGTCGGCGGCGGCGCGGGCGTGATTGCCATTCGTCAGCAAAATGGCCGCTGGTTTCGCGAGTGCAGTGAGTTCTTTCAGCGAAGGCGCGGCGAGCGGGATGGGATCGATGAACACCATCCCCGCCGGTGTGATGAGCGCGCAGGATGATAGGTCGCATTTCACCGCAGGCTCGTAGGCCTGCCAGAAATAGAGCGACGGCGTGACTTGCTGAAATTCGTCTGCGGTCTTTCCCACGCGCCTGCATTGCCAGCCGGAAAAGTGCGCGTCAACCGCGCTGCGCTTTGCAAAGCCACGCTCCGCCGCTACACATCGCGCGTGCCGAACACTGACCTGCCGATTTACGAACTCGAAAATGCGTTGGTCGCCGCTTTAAAAAAGAGCAACCGCCTCATCCTGCAAGCGCCCACAGGCTCGGGGAAATCCACGCAGGTGCCGCAGATGATTCTCGATCACGGACTCGCGGACGTAGGCGAAATCGTGGTGCTCCAGCCGCGCCGTCTGGCGACTCGAATGCTCGCGCAGCGCGTGGCTTTTGAGCGGAAATGCAAACTCGGCGACGAGGTGGGCTACCAAATCCGGCTCGACCGTGTGTGCTCGGCGAAGACGCGCATCCGCTTTGTGACCGAAGGCGTGTTGCTGCGGCAGATGCTCGGCGATCCGCAACTGCGCGGCGTGGCGGTGATTATTTTCGATGAATTTCACGAGCGGCATTTGTATGGCGACATCACGCTCGCGAAGGCGCTGGAACTTCAGGAACGCACGCGGCCCGACCTCCGGCTCGTCGTCATGTCCGCCACGCTGGAGACTGCGACGCTCGGAAAATATCTCGCGCCCTGCGATACGCTCACGAGCGCGGGGCGGACTTATCCCGTGCAGATCGAATACCTGCCGAAGTCGCTGCGCGCCGACGAATATCCCGTGTGGGACGCCGCCGCCGAGGAACTGGAGCGACTCGCGCCGGCAACCGAGGGCGATGTGCTCATCTTCATGTCCGGTGCGTATGAAATCTCGCGGACGATCAGCGCGGTGCGCGCACGGCTGGGCGGAAAATTTGTCGTCCTCCCGCTGCACGGCGAATTGCCCGCGAGCGAGCAGGACGCCGCCATCGCACGCTACGATGCCCGCAAAGTGATCGTGAGCACGAACGTGGCGGAGACTTCGCTGACGATTGACGGTGTGCGCGTGGTGATAGACGCCGGCCTCGCCCGCGTGGCGCGCTTCGATGCCAATCGCGGCATCAACACGCTGCTCATCGAGCGCATCTCCCGCGCGAGCGCCGACCAGCGCGCAGGCCGCGCAGGCCGCACCGCACCGGGCGTCTGCCTGCGACTCTGGACGGAGGATGAACACGCAAACCGTCCCGCGCAGGAAACGCCGGAAGTGCGCCGTCTCGATCTCGCCGAAGTCGTGCTCACGCTCAAGGCGAGCGGAGTCGAAAACGTCGCCGCTTTCCGCTGGCTGGAAGCGCCCGATCCAAAATCCCTCGCGCTCGCCGAGACACTGCTGCTCGATCTCGGGGCGATTGGCGCGGAAGGAAAAATCACCGAACTCGGCCGCCGCATGATGGCCTTCCCCGCACACCCCCGCTATGCGCGGATGCTGCTCGCTGCGCACGAGCGCGGCTGCGTGCCCGCCATTTGTCAGGTCGCCGCGCTCACGCAGGGAAAATCGCTACTCCCGCGAGCGACGGGCAAGCAACAGCAGACTGACCGCGAAGATTTATTCGGCGGCGATGCAACGAGCGATTTCTTCGTCCTCCTGCGCGCGCTGCGCCACGCGGAACAGGCGAGCTTTAATCCCCAGCGCCTCCGCCCGCTCGGTGTGAACGGCATCGCTGCACGCGAGGCCAGCGCGCTCGCCCAGCAGTTTCGCGCCATCGCAAAAGACGAGGGCCTCGATTGCGAGCCACGCGATACATCGAGCGAAGCACTCGCGCGCTGCATCCTCGCGGGTTTTCCGGATCACGTCGGCGTGCGGCTGGATCGCGGGACGCTCCGCGTGCAACTCGTCCACGGACGGCGCGGCGTGCTGGCGCGCGAGAGCATGGTGCAGGATGCAGCGCTGCTCGTCGTCGGCGAAGTGCGCGAGGTCGAGTCGCGCGACGATGTGCAGACGCTGCTCACGCTCGCGACCGCCGTGCAGGAAGACTGGCTGCGCGAAATGTTCCCCGAGGCGTTCAGCCAGCAGACGGAGGTTTTTTACGACACCACGCAGCGCCGCGTGATGGCGAGAAAGGTGACGCGTTTCCGCGATTTGGAAATCCGTGCCGAGCGCACGGAGAACGTGCCGACCGAGCAGGCAGCGGCCATTCTCGCAGCGGAAGTGGAGGCCGGACGGCTGAAGCTGGAAAATTGGAATCACGACGTGGAGCAGTGGATTCTCCGACTCAACCAACTCGCCGACTGGTGCCCCGAATACGAACTGCCGAAACTCACGACCGCCGACCGCCACGTGCTCGTCGAGCAACTCTGCCTCGGCGCGAGCGGCTATCGCGACATCAAGGAACGCGCCGTGTGGCCCGTGGTGAAATCGTGGCTTTCCCCCATGCAGCAGCAACTCGTGGAGGATCAGGCACCCGAGCGACTCGAACTTCCGAACGGCAAACGCGCCAAAATCACCTACGCAGAAAACGCACAACCCACGCTCGGCGCACGCATCCAGGATCTCTACGGCGTGACGCACGACCTGCGCATCGGCGGAGGAAAAGTGCCGCTCGTCATCCAAGTGCTCGCGCCCAACTACCGCCCGATCCAAATCACCACGTCGCTCGCGAATTTCTGGAAGGAGAGCTACCCGAAAATCAAACAGGAGCTTTCCCGAAAATACCCAAAGCACGAATGGCGGTAGATTTTCGGAGCAGCCGCTTCACTCGATATCTATTTCGTTCGAGTGTGTATTTTTGTCGTCGGAGTGGTGGGGAAAATGGCGTTTTAGCTCGGCACTGACGAGATTCACTGCCGCTACGACTCCCTCGGTAAATCGCCCGGCCTTGAATTCCACAGCCATTGCATCCCGCACATCCTGCCAGAAATTTTCCGCGCAGCGCGTGTGCACCGCTTCGTCGCCCACAATCCCGAATGTCTGAGCGACCGGGGCCACATAAATCAGCACGGCATTCCGTTCACGCGTCTTGTGCATCCCGAGTTTTTTGAAGCGAACCTGCGCTGCAGCAAGCCCGTCCGTGCGATTCCGCCGCGAAATGTAAACGCGAATCTCACCGGATGTCTGCCGCTCAGCTTCCGCAATCGCTGCGACAACTTTTTCCTGATCCAGTTTGGAAATAAATTCTTTCGTGTTCATATCACCAGCTCCCTCCTGCGCCG